>JASLHV010000008.1 GCA_030153205.1 Roseiarcus sp.
ATGATACGATCCGCGAGCGAACGTACGACATCCATCTTATGCTCGACGAGCAGGATCGTCTTGGAGGCGTCTTGCTTCAACCGGGCGATGAGATCGAGCACCACCGGGACTTCATCGACGCTCATCCCGGCGGTCGGCTCGTCGAACATGAAAATGGTCGGCTTTAAGGCGATCATCAGCGCGACTTCGAGTTTGCGCTGATCGCCGTGCGAGAGCGCGGCGGCCGCGGCGTCGCGGCGCGCCGTCAGCGCGACCTCTTCGAGGACTTCCTCGGCGCGGGCGATCAGATCGCCGCGCAAGCGCCAAGGCCGCATCATATCGTAATGCACGCCCTCGGCGGCTTGAACGGCGAGACGTACATTCTCGGCGACGCTGAGGCCGGGAAAAAGATTAGTGAGTTGGAAGGCCCTGCCAATCCCGCGATTCGCCCTCTGCGCCGCGCTCAGGCCCGTGACGTCGCCGCCGTCGAGGATGACCGTGCCGCTGCTCGCGCGCAATTGACCGGAGATGAGATTGAAATAGGTCGTCTTGCCGGCGCCGTTGGGCCCAACGATCGCCGTGAGTTCACCAGGACGGAAAACGCAAGAAACGCCGTAGACGGCGACATGGCCGCCGAAGCGGATGGTGAGGTCTTTGGTTTCGAGGGAAACGGTCATGCTCGTTTCGAAAGCTGCAGGTCCGCGCCCTCAGCGCTTCAACGCTTATTCCGGATTGGAATATCCATGTCCTCGATCTTCAGCTCGTTGACGAGCTGAAGATCCGCCCAGGCAAGCGCAGGATCGACGGCAACTTTGAAATGGTACATCGACTGCAAGGCTTGATGATCCTCTTTGCGGAAAATCATCTTCCCCTTGGGCGTATCGAACGCCATGCCCTCCATCGCGTCGATCAGCTTTTCCGAATCCGTTGACTTGGCTTTTTCGACGGCCGCGACCACCGCCATCGCAGCCGAGAAGCCGCCGGCGGTGAACATATCCGGCGGCGTGTTAAAGCGCTTCTTATGTTCCGCGACGAACCAATCGTTCACCGGATTTTTCGGCAGGCCATAATAATAGTACGCCGCGCCCTCCATGCCGGGAAAGCGCTTATAAGCGGCGAGGGCGGCGAGAATATTGCCGCCCGTCGAAAGTTCGATGCCGTAGCGGCCAGGATCCATATCCTGCAACTTGTCGAATGGATCGCCAGCGCCGGCCCAGACGACCCAAATGATTTTCCGGCCCGGCTTGTCCTTCATCGCGTCGAAGAGGCGCTGTCCGACGGCGGTGAAGTCCGTCGTATTCATCGGCGCATATTCTTCATCGACCAATGTCGCGCCGGTCTTGGCGAGCGCCTGCTTGAAGGCGGCGACGCCGTCGCGGCCGAAAGCGTAGTCTTGCGCAAGGGTTGCGACCGTCACGCCCGCCTTGCCGATAGCGACCGCGTTCGAGATGGCGTCTTGTGAGGAATTACGGCCGGTCCGGAAGATGTAGCGGTTCCACTTATCGCCGGTGATTTGATCGGCGACCGCCGGCTCGACGATCAAAATCTTTTTGTGCTCCTCTGCGACCGGCAGCATGGCGATTGCAGCGGCCGAGGAAGAGGTGCCGATGGCGATATCGGCATGATCGTCCTCATAGGCCTCGGCCAATGCCGTTTTGGCGAGGTCAGGCTTCGATTGGTCGTCTTTGAGGATAATATTGATCTTGCGCCCGTCGATCGCCATCGTCCCCTTCGTGGCGTAGTCGAAACCGAGACGAAGGCCCGCCTCGGTCTGTTTCGCATAGGCTTCGAGAGGGCCGGTGCGGCCATAAATCAGCGCGACGTTAAGATCATCGGCTAGCGCGCCGCGGGCCAGGAAAACCCCCACAGCGACGACGAGGCCTTTTGTCAGATAATTCATGCGCCCTCCCCGGCGTTTCTCCCTGGATGGCGCATTCCAGCCGCATGGGTCGCTCACGCTATGATCACGCGCGATCAAAAAAGCGTAGGAAATTCGGGCCTTCCGAGGCGCGGAAACAATGAAGAACCGGGGCCGGAGCGTCAAGGCGAAGCGGCGCGGCATATTGACGGCGACGGGAAAAAGCGTGTTAAAGCAAATTCGCGCCCGCGGAGCGATTTTTTAACCACCCAGTGGTGATTTGCCCCCCTGTGCGGACGAAATCGGCAATCCAGCGGCCCCAGAATTGCCGCATCCGTCCATTCTGGTGTAACGCTTCCCCTTTGATGCAATACGCACCCTTAAGCGTGAAGGCGGCCGCCTCCGACGCAAGCCCGAGGTGATTGTGACAGAATCAAAAACGCCCCTTCTCGATCGAGTCCACAGCCCCGAAGATTTACGCCGTTTGCCAGAGAGCGATTTGCGCGCTCTTGCCGATCAACTGCGCGCCGAGACGATCAGCGCGGTTTCGATCACCGGCGGCCATCTCGGCGCGGGCCTGGGCGTCGTGGAGCTGACTGTCGCTTTGCACTACGTCTTCGACACGCCCCGCGACCGCATCATTTGGGACGTTGGCCATCAGGCCTATCCGCATAAGATTTTGACCGAGCGGCGCGACCGCATCCGCACCTTGCGTCAGGGCAAGGGCCTGTCCGGCTTCACCAAACGGGCCGAGAGCGAATACGACCCGTTCGGCGCCGCGCATTCTTCGACCTCGATCTCCGCCGGCCTTGGCATGGCGGTGGCGCGCGATCTCGACAAGCGCGCCAATAATGTCGTCGCGGTGATCGGCGATGGCGCAATGTCGGCGGGCATGGCTTACGAAGCGATGAACAATGCCGGCGCCACCGAGACCCGGCTTATCGTCATCCTCAATGACAACGACATGTCGATTGCGCCGCCGACCGGCGCCATGTCGGCTTATCTCGCGCGGCTGGTCTCGAGCCAGACGTACCGGACGTTTCGCGAGACGGCGAAGCAAGTCGCGAAGCGGCTGCCGAAATTCTTCTACGACAAGGCCCAGCGCACCGAGGAATATAGCCGCGGCTTCTGGACCGGCGGCACTTTGTTCGAAGAAATGGGCTTTTTCTATGTTGGCCCGATTGACGGACATAATCTCAATCATCTCCTGCCGGTCCTGCGAAACGTACGCGACCTGCCGGACGGCCCGGTGCTCGTCCATATCGTGACCAAGAAGGGCAAAGGCTATGGGCCGGCCGAGGCGGCCAGCGACAAGTACCATGGCGTCAACGCATTCGACGTCGTCACCGGCGCCCAAGCCAAGCCGAAGGCCAACGCGCCTGCTTATACGAAGGTTTTCGCGCAAAGCCTGGTCAAAGAGGCGGCGACGGATAGGAAAGTCGTCGCCATTACCGCCGCCATGCCGTCAGGCACGGGCCTGGACCTCTTTCAGAACGCCTATCCCGATCGCTGCTTCGATGTCGGCATCGCCGAGCAACATGCCGTCACTTTCGCGGCGGGCCTCGCGGCTGAGGGGTACAGACCCTTCTGCGCGATTTATTCGACCTTCCTGCAGCGCGCCTATGACCAAGTCGTGCATGATGTGGCGATCCAAAATCTCCCTGTCCGCTTCGCCATCGATCGCGCCGGTCTCGTCGGCGCGGACGGTCCGACCCACGCCGGCGCTTTCGACGTCGCCTATCTTGCCTGCCTGCCGAATTTCACGGTGATGGCGGCGGCAGACGAAGCCGAGCTTGTGCATATGGTGGCGACGGCGGTCGCTCACGATTCGGGCCCGATCGCGTTGCGTTATCCGCGCGGCGAAGGCGTTGGTGTCGAGATGCCCGAACGCGGCGAAATCTTGCCGATCGGCAAGGGCCGCATTCTGCGCCAGGGATCGCAGGTCGCCATCCTGTCGCTCGGCACACGCCTGGCCGAGGCGCTGAAAGCCGCCGAGGATCTCGCCGCGCATGGGCTTTCGACGACGGTCGCGGACGCGCGCTTCGCCAAGCCGCTCGATCGCGACCTCATCCTCAAACTCGCCGCCGAGCATGACTTGATGATCACGATCGAGGAAGGCGCGGTCGGCGGCTTTGGCTCGCATGTGCTGGCGCTGCTCGCCGAAGCGGGCGCTCTCGATCGTGGCTTGAAGATCAGGACGTTGACCCTGCCCGATCTGTTTCAGGACCACGACAAGCCTGAAAAGATGTACGCGCATGCCGGGCTCGACGCCAAAGGGATTGTCGCGACCGCGCTCGGCGCGCTGGGTGAGATCGATAAGAAGGCGAAGAGCCGGATCGCGTGAGCGCGGCGCCGCCTCACAAACCCGAGACGCCGGAAGACGAAGCGCATCGCAAATTCGTCAATCTGATCGCCGCGATTTTCGTGCTCCTCCTGGCCGGCGCGGCGATCTGGGTCTTTAAAAGCCTCGACGAGCACCGCAAGCTCGACAATTGCCTTGCCTCCGGCCGGCGCGATTGCATGCCGATAGATGCGACCGGGCGATAGCGGCGATACTATGTAGGCCGCGCGACGACAAGGCGCGCGAAACCGACGCATACAGCGAGGAACGCGATCGCCCCCAGCCATATCGCCGTCGTCTCGAAGCCCGGCCCGACCAAGGCAAGCGCGTCCTGCCGCCCTGTCGCGCCGATGATCGCGGCAACGATCACGCCGATCAGGCTTTCGCCGACGATCAATCCCGAGGCGAGCAGCACCCCGCGTTGTTCGGCCGCGGCCTTCTGTTCAGCCGAGCGCTGAGACAAAGCGCGTCCAGCGATCCACGAGATCACCGCGCCGATCACGAGCGTCACGCTGACCGAAGCAGGCAGGTACAAGCCGATGCCGGCGGCGAGCGCCGGCAGACGCAGGTTGGTCGTCGTGCGTTTCAGGACAAGGTCGATCACGATCAGCCCAGCGCCGAAGGCGAAGCCGAACCCGATCATCGTCCAGTCGAGCTTGTGACCGAGAACGCCATTGGCGATGGCCGACATCAAAGTCGCCTGCGGCGCGGCGAGCGCTTTGCTCGGATCCATATCGGGCCGCGGCAAGGCGCCGGCGAAACCATAGGCGCGATAGAGAAGATCGATCAGCGGCGGGATCACTACCGCGCCCGCTAAAACGCCGATGATCAAAGCGATCTGCTGATTGGCCGGCGTCGCCTCGACCAGTTGGCCGGTCTTCAAGTCTTGAAGGTTGTCGTTGGAGATGGTCGCGATGGCGACGATCGCCGCAGTAATGAAAAGAGCGACAGCGACCGGACTCGGCGAGCCGTCGGCTGGCAGCGCCAGAAGCGTCAGCGAAGCGAGGCTGACGGCGATAATGCCGATGCCTGAAATCGGGCTGGCCGAAGAGCCGACGATGCCGGCCATATAGCCGCAGGCCGCTGCGGTCAGAAAGCCGAACACCGCTGCGAAAAACGCGCCGTAAAGCGCGAGCGCCCAGCGATCCGCGCCGAGAAAGATCATGAAAATGATGAATAAGCCGAGCAAAGCGGCGGCGGCGAACGCCAACAAGGTCGCGCCTGCGATGTCGCGGTCGGTACGGGCTATTGCGGCGGCGCCGATCGTCCGGCGCGCCGCCCCGAACGAGGCGGCAAGGCCCCGCGCGATCGAGGGAACCAGCGTGCCGAGCGTCCAGACCGCGGCGATGGCGATCGTGCCGGCGCCGATGAAGCGGACCTGCTGACGCCACAGGGTCATGGCGAAGGCCTGGGCGTCGACGCCCGCCGGAACTGGCGTGATCGCCGTCAGAATAGGCAAGGCGACGCCCCAGCCGGCGATCACGCCGACGAGAATGGCGACGCCCGCCGCAATGCCCATGAGATAGCCGGCGCCGACGAGCGCCAGTGAAAAGCCGGTGCCGAGGCGAAAGACCGCCCCGCCCAAGCTGAAACTCGCCGTCGCGCTATCGGCGAAAATGGCGAATCCGCTGGAGAGAAGATTGAAAATCGCCGCTGCAACGCCGCCGATCGCCAGTTCCCGCGCCCCGCCAGCGGCGTTGCTCTCGCCAAGGCGCAAGACCTCGGCGGCGGCGACGCCTTCCGGAAACGGCAGGGCGCTCTCGACCACCAGAGCGCGCCTGAGTGGAATGGTGAAGAGCACGCCGAGGACGCCGCCAGCGGCGCAAAGGCCCGCCGCCTCCACCCACGGCACGCCATGCCAATGCCCGACCATGATCAGGCCGGGAATGACGAAGATGATGGCGGAGAGCGTTCCAGCGGCCGAGGCCTGGGTCTGAACGATATTGTTTTCGAGGATCGTCGCGCCGCCGATCAGGCGCAGCACAACCATCGAAATGACCGCGGCGGGAATGGAGGAAGCGAAAGTGAGGCCGACCTTGAGGCCGAGATAAACATTCGCAGCCGTGAACACCAAAGTGATCAGGGCCCCGAGAATGAGCCCGCGAAGGGTGAGTTCTCTAAGGCCTGCCGCCGGCCTTGCCTCGTTTGGCTGCATCGCGTCCGCTGCTCCGGCTTTTGGCCAGCCCGGTTCTCAATGGCCCGGTTTCTCAACGGCCCGGCCCTAAGGCCGGACGCAAATTCAGCTTAGTCGATGTTTTAGCAGGCGTCGAACGGAGAATTCGCCCGATTTGCTGGCGCCCGCCCGTCAGTCTCACGATGAATGAACGCCTCTCGACCAGCAAAATCTCCCCGCGCGAGCAATTGACTTGCGACAAAGAGCGCCCGTATAAGGCGGCGCGCTGCAGACATGCGGCGATGAAATTTCCCCGACTTGCCAGCCCCGCGGAAAGCGGCGCATCGCGAGGATCGGGGGTTGATGCGTTGGCGGATCTTTTTTGAACTGCAACGCGCTTTGGAGATTTGAAAGTGAAGCGGACTTATCAACCCAGCAAGCTCGTACGCAAGCGTCGGCATGGCTTCCGGGCGCGCATGGAGACGGTCGGCGGCCGCAAGGTCATCGCTGCGCGGCGCGCGCGCGGCCGTAAGCGCCTTTCCGCCTGATCCTGGAAGCCCGGCGGCGTTTCATCGCCTTTCACGCCGCAGAGGCTTCGATGCATGAGCGTAAGGCCCCGACCGAAATCCGCAAAGGCGCCGGCGACAAACAGGCGCCTTTTAGCCGTTTGAAGAAGCGCGCCGAGTTCCAGCGCGTCGCGCGCGGCGTGCGCTGGCAAGGCGAAAGTTTTACATTGCAGGCTGCCAAGCGCGGCGAACCTTCGGCAGCGCGGCCGCGCATCGGCTTCACCGCGACCCGGAAGACCGGCGACGCTGTCGAGCGCAATCGCCTGCGCCGGCGCCTTAAAGAAGCCCTTCGTCTTGCGGAAAAACTTGATGCGCGGCCCGATCATGATTACGTCCTGATCGCCCGGCGCGGGGCGCTCTCGCGTCCGTTCGAATTGTTGCGCGCCGATTTAAACCGCGCTTTTGCGGCCATTCATGTTCGAGGCGCGCGCGCCTCCAGCGATAGAGATCGATTCTGATGAATAGCGAGGACCGCAGGAACTTCATTCTGGCGATTGTCCTGTCGATGCTCGTCCTTGTGGGGTGGCAATTCTTCTACGGCGCGCCCCTCATGCAGAAAGAGCGGCAGGCGCAGACGACGGCCAACACACCGGCGACATCCGCCGCTTCTGGCGCCGCGTCGGCGCCAGGCGCCGCAGCCCCGATCGGCGGCGCTTCGCCAGCCGTCGAGAAAACCCGGCCGGAAGCTTTGGCGACGACCAAGCGCGTCGTCATCGATACGCCGAGCGTCGGCGGTTCGATCAACCTGACCGGCGGCTTGCTGGACGATCTTTTCCTCAAGGCTTACCGGGAGACGGTCGACCCCAATAGTCCGAATATAGCGCTCTTCTCGCCGCAAGGCGGCCCGAACCCCTATTGGGCGGAGACCGGCTTCGTACCAGACGTCGGCTCGGGGCTGAAGTTCCCGAATCGCGAGACGGTCTGGCAGAGCGATTCCGAGAAGCTGACGCCAACCAAACCTGTCACCTTGACCTTCGACAACGGCGCCGGCCTCGTCTTCCACCGCGCCATCGCGGTCGACGACAAATATATGTTCACGATCAAGGATTCGGTCGAGAACAAAGGCGGGGAGCCTGCGACGCTTCATCCCTACGCGCTGATCCTGCGGCGCGGCGCGCCGAAAGTCGCTGGCTATTCGGTCTTGCACGAGGGTTTCCTCGGCGTGATCGGCGACAGTTCGGTACAAGAGATCACCTATAAGAATATCGAAAAGGAGACGAGCCGCACCCGCGAATTGAAAGGCGACGGCGGCTGGCTCGGCTTTACCGACCAATATTGGGGCTCGGCGATCATACCGGACCAGAGCGCGCCGATCGATGCGCGCTTCTCGGCGAGTGGAACGTCTTTGCCCGAAGACTATCAAACCGATTTCGTCATGGACGGGCGCGTCGTCGCGCCGGGCGCTACGAGCGAGGTGAGCACGCGCCTCTTCGCCGGCGCCAAAGAAGTCTCGGCCATCGACGATTACGAGAAGCAATACGGCATCAAGAAGTTCGATCTGATGATCGACTGGGGCTGGTTCTATTTCATCACCAAACCGCTCTTCCGCTTGATCGACTTCATCTACAAGATCGTCGGCAATTTCGGCGTGGCGATCATCATCGTCACAATTCTTGTCAAACTCGCCTTCTTCCCGCTGGCCAACCGCTCCTATGCGTCAATGGCCAAGATGAAAGCGATACAGCCGGAAATTGCGGCGCTGAAGGAGCGTTTTCCGGATGATCGCGCCAAGCAGCAGCAGGCGCAGATGGAGTTGTTCAAGCGCAACGGCGTCAATCCGGTCGCTGGCTGCCTGCCGATGGTGATCCAGATTCCGGTGTTCTTCGCGCTCTACAAGGTGATTTTCATCACCATCGAAATGCGCCAGGCGCCGTTCTTCGGCTGGATCAAGGACCTGTCGGCGCCTGATCCGACGAATATTTTCACGCTCTTCGGCCTCATCCCCTGGGACCCGACAATCATTCCGGTCTTCGGTCATTTCCTGGTTCTCGGCATCTGGCCGCTCATCATGGGCTGCTCGATGTTCGTCCAGATGAAGATGAACCCGGAGCCCGCCGATCCCGCTCAAAAGGTGATGTTCGCCTGGATGCCGGTGATCTTCACCTTCATGCTTGGTTCGTTCCCGTCCGGCCTTGTCATCTATTGGACCTGCAACAACTCGCTCTCGGTGCTGCAGCAATATTTCATCATGCGCCGGCACGGCGTGAAGGTGGAATTGTGGGACAATCTCAGCAAACTTTTTTCGGGGCCCCGGCGGACGCAAGAAAAAACCTGACGAATGAACGACGCGGCGTTCAATGAATCCGGCCGCAAACTCTTCGCGGGTCCTTGCGAATTCATCTTCGCCGCGGCGCAGCCCGATGCGCTGCCGCCGATAGGCCCGCCGGAGATCGCCTTCGCCGGTCGCTCCAATGTCGGCAAATCCTCGCTTGTCAACGCGCTGACCGGCCGCCAAACGCTGGCGCGCACCTCCCATACGCCGGGGCGTACGCAAGAACTGATATTCTTCGATCTCGCCGGCAAGCTGCGCCTCGTCGACATGCCTGGCTATGGCTATGCGGCCGTCGGCAAGGACAAGACGGCGTCATGGGGCAAGCTCATCCGCGACTATCTGCGCGGCCGGTCGTCCTTGCTGCGCGTGTTCCTTCTCGTCGATGGACGCCATGGCTTTAAGGATAGCGACGTCGAAATGATGAAGACGCTGGACGCAGCGGCGGTCTCCTACGCCGTCGTGTTGACCAAGCGAGACGAAGTGAAGGCCGCCGAGCACGCGACGCGGATCGCCGAGGCGAAGACAGCGCTCGCCAAACACGCCGCCGCATTTCCGGAAGTCCTGTTCACCTCTTCGCGCGAACGCGAGGGGATCGCCGAATTGCGCGGCCAGATCGCCAAACTGCTGGCTGAAAGAGGTGGCGACGATGAGCGTCCATCGCCATCTTAGATAACCATCAAAATCATATTTACTGGTTTTTGATCTCAGGTTAGCTTCTAACCATCCATAGTGTTTTGGGAGGTTAGGATGTTTCATGGCGGAAAATTGCTTCTCGCCGTTTCGTTGCTCGCCTTGGCCAGCCTCGCCGCAGCGCCATCGCCGGCTTCAGCTCAGCTCGCTGGACAAGAAATCCACATCGGCGTTGGCGCGCCTTTGACCACGGGTTCGGCGAGTTTCGGCGTCGAAATGCGCCAGGCCGTCGATCTCGCCGTCGCTGAGAAGAACGCCGCGGGCGGCATTCTCGGCGCCAAGGTCGTGGCGGACGTTCTCGACGATAAAGCCGACAAGGCCGAGGGCGAGGCGGTCGCCAAGAAATTCTGCGACGGCCCCGCGCTGGGCGTGGTCGGCCACGTCAACAGCGGCGTGACGATCGCCGCCTCCAAAGTCTACGCGGCCTGTGGCCTTGCGATGATCACGCCGATGTCTTCGAACCCGGCGGTCACCGAGAACGGCCTCTCGAATATTTTCCGCCTCACCAATCGCGACGATCGCAAAGGACCCGGCCTTGCCAGCTATCTCTTCGACAAGATGGGCAAGCATCGCGGCGTGATCATCGACGATGGCACGCAATATGGAAAAGGCCTCGCCGATAGTTTCGCCAAGGGATTTGAAGCCAAAGGCGGCGGCGTCTTGATGCGCACGGAAGTCAAAGTCGGCGATACGCAATTCAGCGATCTCGTCAAAGGACTGCCGAAGGACTTCGACTTTGTCTTCTTTGGCGGCATGCATGAGGGATCGCTGATCTTGAAGGAGATGCGCGATCAGGGGGTCAACCAGCTCTTCACCTGCGGCGACGGCTGCTGGGACGTGAAAGGCTTCGTACTTCCCGCCGCGGGAGCGGCTGAGAAGGGCGAGGGCGTGCGCATCCTTTCGGCAGCGCCGGCGCTCGGCAAAGTGCCGGGCTCGGCGGAATTCGCCGCGGCCTATACTGCGAAATACGGCCCGATCAACAATTACGCGGCCAATTCCTACGACACCGCGCGCGTCCTGCTCGCGGCGATCGATAACGCCGCCAAGGCGAAAGGCGCAGCGCCTTCTCGCGCCGAAGCGCTCGCCGCGTTGAAGGCGATTAAATTCCAGGGAATCGCCTATGCCAATCCAGTCGAGTGGAGCGACAAAGGCGACAATCTCTCCGCGGTGATTTTCGTCAACAAGGTCTCCGGCGACAAATTCGAAGAGGTCGATCAGATCGGGCGGTAGCCCAAACAATCGCGCCGCCCTGTTTTCCTTGCTCGGAGAGCAGGGCGCCCTCGTCCTTTCGCTGGAAGCTTTATCGGACTTCGTATAGCGCTCGCCCCGGGCTCACATCTATCGGCGCCGGGGCATGCTCAACGGAAAGAACATTGCGATTGTCGGCGCAGGAGTCGCCGGCCTCGCCGCCGGAATTTCGCTGACGCGCGCGGGCCACCGCGTCGTTCTTTACGAGCGCTTTTCCGCTTCTCTTCCGATCGGCTCCGGGTTGATGATTCAGCCGACCGGCCTTGCTGCTTTGGCGCGGCTCGGCCTGCGCGACGAAATCGAAAAGCTCGGCGCGCGGATCGGCCGCTTGCACGGCCAGACCCAAAGCGGCGTGACGATTTTCAATCTCGATTATGCCGATCTTGATCCGAACTTTTATGCGATCGGCGTGCAAAGGGCGGCGTTGCACGCGGTTCTCTGGCACGCCTTCGCCGGAAGCGGCGCCGGCATCGAAACCGGCCAGGAAGCGACCGCCTTTGAGCCTTGCGCCGATGGAGGCGCCTGTCTCGTCTTCAGGAACGGTCGCCGGTCGCCGCCCTTTGATCTTGTGATTGACGCTTCCGGTTCACGTTCTGGCTTGCGCGCCGCGGCGACGGGCCGAAAGCCGCGCTCCTTCTCGTACGGCGCGGTTTGGGCGAGCGCGCCGGATCGCTCGATCGCGCCGGCCGCCCTCACGCAACGCTACGTCGCTGCGCGGATCATGATCGGCCATCTGCCGCTCGGCAAGGCGAGCCACGACGCGCCGCCCCTGATTGCTTTCTTCTGGAGCCTGAAGCCCGAACATTTCGCGCAATGGTCGTCCGGCTTTCATCCCTGGCGCGACCAAGTCTTACGGCTCTGGCCGGCGCTCGAATCCATCGTCGCCGGGTTTTCGGGACCAGAGGAATTCACCCTGGCGCGCTACGCACATTTCTCCACATCGCGGCCATTTCGCGGACCACTGGCGCTGATCGGCGACGCGGCGCATGCAACCTCGCCGCAGCTCGGCCAAGGCGCCAATAACGCGTTGCTCGACGCCCTCGCACTGACCGACGCGCTCGAACGTTTCGAGGACATTGACGCAGCGCTCGCGGCCTATACGCGCTTTCGCCGCGATCACGTTCGTTTCTATCAATGGGCGAGCATGTTGTTGACGCCGTTCTTTCAATCCGACTCTCGGTTGATGCCGCTTTTGCGCGACATCGCTTTCGATCGGCTCAAGCTCATTCCCTATTTTAAGCGCGAAATGCTTCGAACGCTCGCTGGCGTGAAGACCGGCCTGTTCTCGAACGCGGATCCGGCAGCGCTTGCAGGCTCCGAACGCGCCTCCGAGGATTGACGGCGCCGCCGATTGCCGTAAACCTCCCTCGCATGGGCGTCATTTACAATCGACTCGCCGGACAGGAGGTCGGGCGCATCGCAGCTTTGAGCGACGGTATTTTCGCCGTTGCGATGACCCTGCTCGTACTTGATATCCACATCCCGGAAAAAGCGGACGTCCACTCAGAGGCCGAGCTCTGGGCGGGTCTTGTCGCACTGTCGCCGCGCTTGGTCTCATGGTTGATGAGCATGATGACGCTCGGCATATTCTGGCTGGGCCAGCAGACGCAGCTCAATCATCTCTCCCGCGCCGACCGCAATTTGAGCTGGCTGCATTTCGTCTTTCTCGCAGTCGTCTCGCTGATGCCGTTTTCGACTCGATTGCTGGCGGAGTTTTTCGATTACCGCATCGCGTTTTTTGCTTATTGGGTGAATATATTGCTGGCAGGCGGCGCGCTATTCTTTTGCTGGTTCTACGCGGAGCGCGCCAAGCTCATTCGCGAGGATGCGCCGCCGGGACTGGGCAGCGCCGTTTGCCGCCGCATCGTCTATGCGCAGGCGCTCTATGCTTTCGGCGCCGCGCTCGGCTTTATCCATGTCGGCATCGGCGTCACGTTCATTAGCCTGGTGCAGTTGAACTACGTCATCGCGCCCCGCCTGCCATTTCTGTACAAGCTGTGAGCGAGAACGCTACGCCCATATCCGCCCCCGTGCCGCGAAGCGGAACCGAGGAGGAGAAAAGCGCCTACTTTCGTACTCCCGCGATCTCGCCCTCCCCGTCCAAGCCGACCTCCCTCAACGCCGCCGCCTGCCGCTCAGCCACATCTTCGACCGTGAAGCCCTGAACCGCCTCTTCGAACAAGCGGTGGAAATTGAGCTCGGCGGCCAGCCGTAGGAACACCCCGCCGAGGCCGATCGCGGCGCGATCCATGAAGACGAATTCGCGCGGCACGGTCAGCGGCCCTTGCGCTTTCAAAGTCTGATGCACGGCGAAGGCTTCGCGGCGGCCGTAGTGCCCGGGCTTGACGCCGTCGGCGATGGTGCGCACGCGATCGTCGATCAAAGGTCCATAGATGAAGCGCGCCCAGATATTCAGCGCCTCGATCGTCGCGCGTTTTAATCCGACGAAGCCCCAGCGCTCATAGGCATGAACGATGCGGGCCTCGTCGTTAGTCTTCAGTCCTTGGTACAAATCGACGACGCCGCCGACGAAAGCCGGGGGAAAGATGCGAATGCAGCCGTAGTCGAAGAGATTGACAGACGCGACGCCGTCGCCTCCTTCGACGATCGAATAATTGCCGAGATGGGGATCGCCATGAATGACGCCATAGCGAGAAAAAGGCCGCCACCACGCCGCGAATAAGGCCATGGCGATCGCGTTGCGCGTCGAAGCCGAAGACTTTTCGAATTTGATCAGCCGCTCGCCGTCGAGCCACTCCATCGTCAACAGGCGATGGGTGGAAAGGTCATCGATCACGCGCGGCACGCGCACCGTCGGGCGATCAGCAAGCATGATGCGATAAAGCTTCGCGAGCTTTGCTTCTCGCCGGTAGTCGAGCTCTTCGCGAATACGCGCGCCGATCTCTTGCGCGATCTCGCGCGTGTCGATCGCCGGCCCCATGCGGCGATGGAGCGAGAAGAGAAGATCGAGTTCGGCGAGATCGGCTTCGACCGCCGACGCCATGTCGGGATATTGCAACTTGCAAGCAAGGCGCAGCCCGTCGCGAGCAGTCGCGCGATGAACCTGTCCCAGTGAAGCCGCCGCGGCCGGATGCAGATCGAATTCCGCGAAACGCTCCCGCCACCCCGAGCCGAGTTCCGCCTGCATGCGCCGTTTGACAAAAGCCGCGCCCATCGGCGGCGCCTCCGCCTGGAGCCGCATTAACTCTTCGGCATATTCCGGGGGCAGCGCTTCCGGGATCGTCGCCATCATCTGGGCGACTTTCATCAGCGGACCCTTAAGCGAGCCGAGCGCGCTGGCGAGCGCTTGCGCCTGCGAACGCTCGTCTTGCCCGCCCAGCAGCCGATTGGAGGCCATGCGGGCGGCGAGAGCGCCGACATTTGCGCCGACGCGGGCGTAACGCGCCGCGCGCGCCGAAAATCGATTGGCTTCGTCGTCCTGCATCGCCGCGGCCTCGTTCTTTCTTCCTGAAGTCTCAAC
>JASLHV010000117.1 GCA_030153205.1 Roseiarcus sp.
CAAATATAGCGGCGAGCCTGTTCGTCTGCTGATTGGGCCAGATTGTTTGATCCGGGAGGGCGTGACGATGAATCCTGGCACGGCGGGCGGCGGATCGGAGACGATCGTTGGGACCCGCAGTGTCTTTCTGGCCAATTCGCATGTGGCCCACGACTGTATCGTCGGTGACAACGTGATCTTGTCGAACAATGTGATGTTAGCGGGACATTGTAAGATCGGCGACTACGCCATTCTCGGCGGCGGCGCCGCCGCGCATCAATTCGTACGAATAGGCGCGCACGCCTTCATCGGCGGACTTGCCGGTGTCGAGAACGACGTCATACCTTTCGGAATCGCGCTTGGGAATCGCGCCGGTCTCGCCGGCATCAACGTGGTTGGCCTCAAACGACGAGGATATGATCGCGACGCTATAAAAGATCTGCATGGTTTGTACCGGCAGCTCTTCACGGGCGAAGGCACGCTGAAGGAGAGGGTCGAAAGTCTCTCGGTTGAATTCGCTCATCAACCGGAGGCCATGCAGGTTTTGGACTTCATCCGCGAAGGCGGCGATCGAGCGATTTGCATGCCGCGTCCCAGTAAGGACGAGCTCGTGTGAGGTCGCCCTCGAAATCCGCCGCGCCGATCGCGACGGAGCATCGGCCGCTCGCCATCATCTGCGGCGGCGGGGATTTTCCTATCATCGCGGCGCGCGCCGCACAGGACGCAGGACGCAGCCCTTTTCTGGTCGGCCTCGTCGGATCAGCCGACGCACGGATCGAAGCTTTTCCGCACCTGTGGCTTCACCTCGGCGAGGTCGGAAAATTCTTTGGCGCTCTCCGCGAAAGAGCGATCGTCGAAGTCGCCGCGATTGGCGCGATAAAACGCCCTGAACTTTCCGACATACGGTTTGATTTAGGCGCTGTGAGACGTCTGCCGGCGCTGACCGCCTTGTTCGCCGGCGGCGACAACCGTCTTTTGGCCGGCGTTGCAAAACTGTTGGAGAAAGAGGGGCTCAAACTCGTCGGCGTCCATGAGGTCGCTCCGCAATTGTCGGCGCCTGAGGGCGTTTTGACGCGCCGCTCGCCTTCCGCCGATGCTTTAGGGGACGCGCGTTTCGGCGCTGAATTGATCGCCGCCCTTTCACCCTTCGACGTCGGCCAGGCCGTTGTCGTCGCGGGGGGACGGATCTTGGCGATCGAAGCCGCAGAAGGTACGGACGCGATGCTTGGGCGCGTCGCGGACATGCGCACTACGGGCCGCCTCAACCGTAAGGGCAGGGCGGGCGTGCTCGTCAAGGCGCCGAAGCAAGGCCAGGAAATGCGCCTCGACATGCCCGCCGTCGGCCTCAAAACGATTGAGGCCGCCATTCGCGCCGAGATGGAGGGCGTCGTCCTGGCGGCCGGACGCGTTCTTCTGATTGATCGCGAAGCCTGCGTTCGCGCGGCGGAGGAAGCGTCGCTTTTCCTCTTTGGAATGACATTGTGAGCGTCGGGGCGCAGCCGGCGTTTCGCATCTTCATCGTCGTTGGCGAACATTCGGGCGATCAACTCGGCTTCAAGCTGATGCGGGCGCTGCGCGCCGCGACCGACGGCCACATCTCCTTTGCCGGCGTTGGGGGCGAAGCCATGGCCGGGGAGGGGCTCAACAGCGTTTTCCCTCTCAGTGATATCGCCGTTATGGGTATTGCGCCGGTGATCGCGAAGCTGCCGACGCTCCTTTCTCGCATCCGCCAAACAGCGCAAGCGATCATCCAAAATCCTCCCGATGCGCTCATCATTATCGACAGCCCCGATTTTACGCATCGCGTTGCGCGGCGGGTCAGGCGCGTTCTGCCAGACCTTCCGGTCATCGATTATGTCAGCCCAAGCGTTTGGGCCTGGCGGCCGGGCCGAGCCAAGGCGATGCGCGCTTATATCGACTTGGTTCTTGCCCTGCTTCCCTTCGAACCGGCGGAATATGTCAAGCTCAATGGTCCGCGCTGTGAGTATGTCGGCCATCCGTTGATCGAACGTACCGACGAATTGCGTCCCGATCCCGCCGAAACCGCGCGTCGCGGCGCCTCGCCGCCGCTCATCGTCGTCATGCCTGGCTCGCGTCGCGCGATCGTTTCTCGTTTGATCGACGATTTCGGCGAAGCCCTGAAGCAATTGCAAGACGCGATTGGCCCTGTCGAACTTGTCCTGCCGACCGTTCCACATCTGGTGTCGCTCGTCCGGGCGCGAATTGCGAATTGGCCGACGGCGCCGCTGCTGGTTGTCGAGGAAAAGGACAAGCTTGCCGCGTTCCGATCCGCCCGCGCGGCTCTCGCCGCGTCGGGCACGGCGACATTGGAGCTGGCGCTTGCCGGCGTTCCCATGATTGGCGCGTATAAAGTCTCATGGATCGAAACGCCGTTGAAGTATCTCGTTCGCGCTCCTTCGATCTTGCTGCCGAACCTTATTCTCCGCGAACGTGCGATCCCCGAGATTTTACAAGAGGAATGTACGCCACAACGCCTTGCTTCAACGCTTGGCGCGCTTGTCCAAGACGGACCCGAGCGCGTGGCGCAGTTGGCGGCTTTGTCGCGACTCGACGCGTTGATGCGGCTTGATAAGCAGGAAACGCCGAGCGGTCGGGCGGCGCGGCTGATGCTTGAAATGATCAGGAAGCGGTGACAGCGTCTTCTAAGCAGACAATCGTGATTAGGGCGCCGCCGAGACCGGAGGCAGCGAACTATAGTACGTCGCTAAGTCCTCGATGTCTTGATCGGATAGGTTCGGCGCGATGACCGACATCATGTCATTCTTACGCGCGCCTGTCTTGTAGTCTGTCAGGGCTTTGCGCAAATAGATTTCCCCTTGCGCGGCGAGGTTTGGCGCTTCCGGAATAGTCGCCTTGCCGTCAAGACCGTGACAAGTCTGACATTGCTGGGCTTTTTGACGCCCCGCGGCCGCGTCGCCGGCCAGGGCCGTGCTGGCGGCGAGGAGCCCAATCGCGCCGATCGCCGCCGCAATACGTTTCATCGCAAATCCTCATAGGTCATACCGGGAGGCCTCGGCCGTAGCCGAAGCCTCCCGCGCACTACTTTATTTTCCGTCGTACCAGATGCGGTAGATCGCGCCGACGAGATCGTCGGAAACCAGAAGCGAGCCGTCCCAGGACTGGGCGACGTCGACCGGACGGCCGAGATAATGACCATCCTCGTTCCAACCCTCGGCGAAGGGAGTCGACGGGCCGGCAACATGGCCGTCATCCTTCAGGAATGTGACCATGACACGGGCGCCGACCGGGACAGTGCGGTTCCATGATCCATGCTGGGTCGAGAAGATCGCCCCGCGATATTTTTCGGGGAACATGTTGCCCGTGTAAAAGGTCAATCCGAGATCGGCCGCGTGAGCGATCTGCTCGACTTCGGGGAAGATCACGTCTGCCGGCGGCGTTTCGGCTTTGTATTCATTGGTGCGGGTGTGGCCGCCGCCGTACCACGGGAACCCGAAATTCTCGCCCATTTTGTCAATGCGGTTCATCTCGCCGGGAGGAATGTCGTCGCCCATGCCGTCGACCTGGTTGTCATTGGTCCAGAGCGTCTTGTCCTTCGGGTTGAAGTCCATCCCGACCGGATTGCGCAGACCCGTCGCATAGACCTCTCGGTTTTTGCCGTCCTGGTCCATACGGATGACGCCGCCCATCCCGATCTTCGTGTAGAGTTGCCATTTTTCCTTCGACGGTACGTTATAGGGTTGGCCAAGTTGAATATAGAGCTTGTTGTCCGGCCCGACGCGACATTCGCGCGCCGTGTGGTTGAAACTTTCTTCAGCCTTGGGAATGAGTTGACCCTCGGGGACGACGACGCCGACCGCAACGTCGGGACTTTCATAGAAGAATTCAGCGGCCGGATATTGCAGTACGCGATTTTGCTCGACGACATACAGGAAACCATCCTTGGAGAAGCACGGTCCGTTTGGAATGCTCTTTGGCAAAGTCGGCGCGAATTCTTTCACCTCTTCGGCGACGCCGCTGCGGGAGCGATCGGTTACGGCGTAGATTTTCGTCTTGCGCGTCCCGACAAAAGTCACGATGCCCTGCGGTCCTACCGCCATGTGGCGAGCGTCCGGCACGAGCGCGTAGAGATCGATATGGAAGCCGGGCGGCAGCTTGACCTTCGTCAGGTTCTGCTTGACCTGATCCGCCTTGGGTCCGGTCTGCGGGACGGTAGGCCAATCGATAGGCGCTGTCTTATGGAAGCTCTCGAGCGTTTCAAGCGCGTCCGCTTTGGCGAATTGAGGACAAATAGCCAGCGCTGTAAACGCCAACGCCGTCACGACATGACTCTTCATCGCATCCTCCCTGTTTCTTAGGCTTAAAATTGGCCTCTTCTTGCCGTTGAAGCCTTAGGGTCAGAACATAGAGACAAGTACTCCCTTCAGCGGCGGCGATTTCGCGAGTTTGGCTCTACCCAATCGATATCGGTGAAATGCGCCGTCGCGGTTCTGCCTAGTCGGTATATTGATTCATTTCTGGCGCGGCGGATTGGCATTTCCGCAAGAAGAGTTTGCAATTTTATTTTGACGGGCGATTTCAAACGGTTGATCCGATATTCGCAACGCGGCAGGCGCTTGGCGCGGACATTTGAGAATGGCTCAATCTGCGGTATTCTGCAGCGGGTCGCCATACGAGGAGAACGCCCATGGATTGGACAACCCCGAGCATCTGCGAAGTCGCCGTCGGCATGGAAGTCACGAGCTACCTGTCCGCCGAGATCTGACATTAGAGGCTTTGTACGGCCTCTTTCATACCACGTAAAAAACACGAAGCCCGCCCTGCGAAAAGCGGGGCGGGCTTTGAATTTGCAGGGGGCGAAGAAGCGCGTTAACGCTTCGTCATCGGCGTGTAGTCGCGTCGTGGCGCGCCGGTGTAGAGCTGGCGCGGACGGCCGATCTTCTGGCTCGGATCCTCGATCATCTCTTTCCACTGCGCGATCCAGCCGACGGTGCGCGCTACTGCGAAGAGCACGGTGAACATCGAGGTGGGGAAGCCCATCGCCTTCAAAGTGATGCCGGAATAGAAGTCGATGTTCGGATAGAGCTTCTTTTCGACGAAATATTCGTCGTGCAGCGCGATACGCTCAAGCTCGACGGCGACATCGAGGAGCGGGTCGTCTTTGATGCCGAGTTCATTGAGAACGTCATGCGTCGTGCGCTGCATAATCTTGGCGCGCGGGTCATAGTTTTTATAGACGCGGTGCCCAAAGCCCATCAGGCGGAAGGGATCGTTCTTGTCTTTGGCTTTCGCGATATATTTCGGAATGTTTTCGACTGTGCCGATCTCGCCGAGCATCTTCAGAGCCGCCTCATTGGCGCCGCCATGCGCCGGCCCCCACAGGCAGGCGATGCCCGCGGCGATACAGGCGAAAGGATTGGCCCCTGAAGAGCCGGCAAGGCGCACCGTCGATGTCGAAGCGTTCTGTTCGTGGTCCGCGTGGAGAATGAAAATTCGGTCGAGGGCGCGCGCGAGAACCGGATTGACCTTGTATTCCTCGCAGGGCACCGAGAAGCACATATTGAGGAAATTGGCGGCGTATTCGAGATCGTTCTTCGGATAAACGAACGGCTGACCAATCGAGTATTTGTACGCCATCGCCGCGAGCGTCGGCACTTTGGCGATCATGCGCATTGAGGCGATCATGCGCTGGGTTGGGTCGGTAATGTCGGTCGAGTCGTGATAGAAGGCGGCGAGCGCGCCGACCGATGCGACCATCACCGACATCGGATGCGCGTCGCGTCTGAAGCCATTAAAGAACCGCGCCATCTGCTCGTGCACCATCGTATGGCGCGTGACGCGATAGTCGAAGTCGGCTTTCTGCGCCGCGGTCGGCAGTTCGCCGTATAGGAGCAGATAGCAAGTCTCGAGAAAGTCGCCATGTTCGGCCAACTGCTCGATCGGATAGCCCCGATAGAGCAACACGCCTTCGTCGCCGTCGATGTAAGTGATGGCCGACTCGGTGCTCGCCGTCGAAGTAAAGCCGGGATCGTAAGTGAACATCCCGGTCTGGCCGTAGAGCTTCCCGATGTCGATCACCTCGGGGCCGATCGAGCCTGTCTTGATCGGCAGAGCAAGATCTTTGTCGCCGAGTTTGATTGTCGCAGAAGTCATCGACATCGCCGTTCCCCGCGTGAATTGCCGTCGCTGGCCGGTCTTGTGAGGCCGGTCGCCGCGACGGCGATTGTGCACTGCGAAAACGCTAACTGATCGCGTGTTTCCTCACAAGTCGATAATCAAGCCTGACGCTTTTGTGAGGCTCGCCGTTCGGGCGTTCAAATCACTGGGGATTCTCCAGGCTGAAGGCCTGCGCGTTTTCGTCATAGGCGAAAAGCTCGCCGTAACGGCCGAGGTTGATCACCGAGCGCAAGGTCCGTTCGGCGTAATCCTCGGACATATAATCCTCGATTTCCTCGCGGAACCGCGTCGCTGGCGCGCGATGGGTCGGCCGCTCGTCGAGCACCCGCCGAATGCGCGCGGCAAGCGGGACGTAAGCCAGAAGATGATCGCCGACCATTTTCTTGCGCTGGTCGACTTCTGCATCGGCGAACCGCTTACCGGCGGCCGTGAGCTTGATGTCGCCTTCCTCAAGCTCGGCAAAGCGCAAGAGCTGCAGCGTTTCCGCCAGCGGGAAGAGTTCGTCGATCTCCAATTGCAGCGAGTCGGCAAGATGCGGCAGGTCGGCGCGGCCGTTATAGGGCGGGGCGGCCAGCTCTTCGATCAGACCCGCGAGCGAGTTCGTCGAAACGCGCGGCAGCGCCATCGCGAGGCCCGTGCCAGGCAGCGAACTCTCTCGACCGGCGACCGGCTTGGAATCCGGGCGCTGCGTCATCCGCGCGTAAATCAAGTCGACAAGCTGGCGAAATTCCGGATCGAGGCGATTGCGGGGATGTACGAGCGGGACTTTGATCTCAGCCGCGATCCGCCCCGGATTGGAGGCGAGCACGAGAATGCGGTCGCACATCAGCACCGCCTCTTCGATATTATGCGTGACCATGAGGATCGATTTGATCGGCATGCGACCTTCCGACCACAGATCGAGAAGGTCCGTGCGCAGCGTCTCGGCGGTCAGTACGTCAAGAGCCGAGAAGGGTTCGTCCATCAGCAGAATTTTCGGATGGACGACCAGAGCCCGCGCAAAGCCGACGCGCTGGCGCATGCCGCCGGAAAGTTCCTTCGGGTAGGCTGATTCAAATCCGTCGAGGCCGATCAAGTCGATGGCGGCGAGCGCCCGCTTGCGTGTCTCCTCGAGACTGACGCCCTGCGCGCGAAGGCCGAGTTCGACATTGTCGAGGACCGACAGCCAGGGATAAAGCGCGAAGCTTTGGAACACCATCGCAACGCCTTCGGCCGGCCCTGCGACTTCTTCGCCTTGGAATTTGACCGAGCCCGATGTCGGCTTGGCGAGACCGGCAATGATGCGCAGAAGCGTCGACTTGCCGCAGCCCGAACGTCCCAACAGGCCGACGATTTCGCCTTCACGCAATGTCATGGAGACATCGTTGAGCACCGGCTGACCGACCTCGCCCGAGCCTTTCAAATAGCTCTGGCTGATATGGGTTACGTCGAGCAAGGCTGTCGAAGCGACATCAAGCATTTTAAGTCCCCTGGCGCGAGCGGTCGGGCGGTTGATTAGAGGCGTAGGCGGCGTTCAGCGTAGGCGTAAAGCTGGCGCCAGAACAGACGATTGAACAGGGTGACGAAGATCGACATGATGGCGACGCCGAGAACAATCTTCGGAAAGTCGCCCTTCTCTGTCGCCTGCGCGATATAGGCGCCGACGCCATGCGCGACAACGGTATGGTCCTTCCATTTCACATATTCGGCGACGATCGAGGCGTTCCATGAGCCGCCCGACGCCGTGATGGCTCCGGTGAAATAGTAGGGGAAGACGCCAGGAAGGATCACATTCTTCCACCATTGCCAGCCGCGAATATGAAAATTCGCCGCCGCTTCGCGCAGGTCGTTGGGAAACGCCGTCGCGCCTGCGACGACGTTGAAAACGATGTACCATTGAGTGCCGAAGACGATGAGCAGGCTCAGCCAGATATCCGGATTGAGATTGAACGCGAGAACGATGCTGACCGCGCCGCCGAACAAGAGGTTGACCGGAAAGGCGGCCAGGAATTGAGCGAGCGGCTGCACGCGCTCGGCGATTCTAGGTCTTAGGCCAATCCAGACGCCCAGCGGCACCCAGATCGCCGACGCGATCATCATCAAAACGACGACGCGTAGGAGCGTGAGGAACGTGAGCCACACGACATTCAGCGCATCGATCCAGGTCAGCTCCGTCCCGATATATTGGATCACCGACCACAGCGCCCAAAGGGCGATAGCCGCGACGACTGTAACCCACGTAACGTCGAGAACGCGACTTGCCGTGGTGGAGGTTATGGACGAACGCTTGCGGAAAGAGGCCGGTGCGCCGATGCGCCAGAGAGCCGCTGAGCGCAATGCGCGCACCACGGGCAGGTAAGAGTTCCGCAGCCAAAAAGTGCGCTGGAGAACATTGAGCGCCCAAGATCGTTCGATCGTCTGCGAAGCGGTCGTCTCGACACGAAATTTGCCGGCCCATGCGATGATCGGCCGAAAGAGCAGTTGGTCGTAAAGGAGAATGACGAGGGCCATTGTGATGACGGCAGCGACAATCGCGTCCCAACGTCCTTGGTCATTGGCCGCCGCGATATAAGAGCCGACGCCGGGCAGCGTGATCGTCGTATCGCCAACCGTGATCGCTTCCGCCGCAACGACGAAGAACCAGCCGCCCGACATGGACATCATCGTATTCCAGATCAGGCCCGGGACGGCGAAAGGCGCCTCCAACTGCCAAAATTTCTGCCAGCCGGTCAGGCGGAAACCGCGCGAGACTTCGTCGAGGTCGCGCGGGACAGTACGCAGCGACTGATAGAAAGAGAAGGCCATGTTCCAGGCCTGGCTGGTGAAGACCGCGAATACCGCGGCGCTCTCGGCGCCAAGAACATTGCCTGGGAAAAGGCCGAGGAAAAACGTGACCGTAAAAGATAGAAACCCGAGGATCGGCACCGATTGAAGGACGTCCAAGATCGGGATCAGCACCATTTCCAGACGTCTGCTTTTCGCTGCCGCCGTCGCGTAAGTGAAGGTGAAGATGAACGAGGCGATCAACGCTGCGAACATCCGCAGAATCGTGCGCAGCGCGTAGTAAGGCAGGTTCCAATAGCTGAGATCGACAGCCGGCTCATTGCTCGCGGGCAACGGAGCATTCATGCCGTGAAAAGCATGCACGATCGCCACGAAGCTGGCCATGATGGCGGCAAGCGCCAACAGGTCCCAATGATTTGGCAGAGCGCGACGCCCGACCGATGCGATAGTTTCGAGTCTCGTCATCGGCTCATTCCGCGGAAACTTAAGACCGCTTGTGGGAACCACAATTCGGGGAAGAAAGGCAATAGAAAAATGACCGCCGGAGCGTCGGCGATTGTTGTCTTTTTGGTAATCAAACCCTTCATGGATGAAAGGGTTGTCTCAGTTCAGCGACCTCTGACCGAGGCTTGTGACAGCGATGCGACAATCGACGATGAGGCGCTACGTTGCGTGCGCGCAGTCGTTCAAACGGCCAAGACTTTCCTCGCGGCCGAGCACGGCGAGCACATCAAAAATGCCTGGCGAGGTCGCTCGGCCCGTGAGCGCAGCGCGAAGGGGCTGCGCAATTTGTCCCAGCTTGGCGCCGCTTTCGCCGGCATAGTCGCGCACCGCCGCTTCGATCGTCGAGGACGTCCAATGCTCGATCGCGGTCAGTCGCGGCAGCAGGGCGATGATATGTGCGCGGCCGCCATTGGCGACGATCTCATGAGCGCGTTCGTCGAGGCGCAAGGGCCGCTCCGCGAACAAATAGCCGGCGCCGTCGACGAGTTCGACTAACGTCTTGGCGCGCTCCTTGAGGCCCGACATGGAGGCCGCCAATTTCGCGCGTCCAGAACCGTTAAGCTTCTTGGCGATTTCTGGACCGCCGGGCAGATAGGGAAGGCTGTCGATGAGGATGGTCAAAAGCTCGTCATCCGGCGTCGCCCGCATATAATGGCCGTTCATATTTTCGAGCTTGGCGAAGTCGAAGCGCGACGGCGAACGGCCGATCGAGGAGAGATCGAAAGCCTCGATCATCTCCTGTGTTGAGAAGAATTCTTTGTCGCCCTGACTCCAACCGAGCCGGAGAAGGTAGTTGCGAAGGGCCGCGGGCAGGTAGCCCATCTCACGATAGGCGTCGACGCCAAGCGCGCCATGGCGCTTGGAGAGCTTGGCGCCGTCCGGTCCATGGATCAGTGGAATATGCGCCATGATCGGCGCCTCCCAGCCGAGGCCTTGATAGATATGCGTCTGACGCGCCGCATTGGTCAGGTGGTCGTCGCCGCGAATAATATGCGTGACGCCCATATCGTGATCATCCACGACGACCGCCAGCATATAGGTCGGCGTCCCATCCGATCGAAGAAGAACAAGATCGTCGAGTTCCTTGTTGGCGAAGACGACCTTGCCCTGCACTTTGTCGTCGATGACGGTCTCGCCATCTTGAGGGGCGCGCAAACGGATGACCGGCTTCACGCCGGGCGGGGCCTCGGAGGGATCACGGTCACGCCAACGTCCGTCGTAGCGCATCGGTCGGCCTTCGGCGCGCGCCCTCTGGCGCATCTCATCCAATTCCTCCGGCGAAGCGTAGCAGCGATAGGCGCCGCCGGAAGCAAGAAGGCTCTCGACGACTTCTTGATGGCGCTTGACGCGGCCGAACTGGCTGATCGCGTCGCCGTCCCATGTCAATCCGAGCCACGATAAGCCATCGATGATCGCCGAGACGGCCGCCTCTGTGGAGCGCTCGCGATCGGTGTCCTCGATGCGCAATAAGTAGGTCCCTTCGCGTCCTCGCGCATAAAGCCAATTGAACAGCGCTGTCCGGGCGCCGCCGATATGCAGAAAACCGGTCGGAGAGGGCGCGAAACGCGTCACCACTTTTGTCATTGATTAGGTCGATTCCACCGCAGGATTTTATGCTTCGCCGGGAGGCCAAAGTTTTACACTCGGCCACTGGTCAGCTTCATGCGCCCCTGTATCATGGTCGGCTGACGGCGCCAAAGGGCGAGGCGCATGAATAGTGCTGGGCAAGCGGGCGTTTTGAGTGGCGTGCGGCTGGGCGGCTCCGGTGGGGCGGCCGCCTTACGCACGCTTTTCGCCAAGGCTTTCGCGCGTGAGGTCGAAGAACGCCGGCTATCGCTGTGGATCGCAGTCGCCGCCATTGCCGGCGTTTCGCTTTATTTTGCGGCTGACCGCGAACCGCCTCTGTGGTTCTCGACAAGCATCGCCGCCGCGTCCGCCGTTTTCGCTTACGCCTTGCGCTATCGCGTTTTCGCTTTCGCCGCCTTGATCAGTCTTGCCGCGTTGAGCGCCGGCTTCTGCTCAGCGGGGTGGCGTACAGCGCGGGTCGCTACGCCCATGCTCGACCATATCCGTATCGTCAAATTCAAAGGGTACGTCGAAGAAGTCGATCTGCGACCGATCGGCGCCCGAATGGTGGTCAGCGTCGATGATCCCGGCGACATGCCGCGCTCGATTGCGCCGCGCCGGGTGAGGGTGACGATGCGTGAGGCGCCTGAGGCCGCCGCTGGCGATTATGTCGAGCTGACCGCTCGGTTGCTGCCGCCGAGCCATGCGGTTCTGCCGGGCGGCTACGACTTCGCCAGGGACGCTTTCTTCTCCGGCGTCGGCGCGGTCGGCTCGACTTTAGGCGAGGTGGTCAAGACGCCGGCGTCCGGCAAGGCGCCGATGGGCGTTCGCTTCTATGCGGCGATCGATCACCTTCGCAACGCATTGGCTTTGCGGGTCAACGCCATCATCGGTAGCGATGAAGGCGCGATTGCCGCCGCCATGGTTACGGGAAAGCGCGACTTTCTCTCCGACAACGCCAAGGACCTCATCAGAGAGGCCGGCATCTTTCACATCATCACTATATCCGGCCTGCAAATGACCTTGGTCGCCGGCATTTTCTTTTGGACGGCGCGCCGGCTTCTCGCTCTGTCGCCGACGCTGGCGCTTCACTATCCCATCAAGAAATGGGCGGCCGTGATCGCGATGGTCGGCGCGATCGCTTATGATCTCTGCACCGGCTCGCGCGTCGGCACGGAGCGCGCGCTGTTCATGACGCTCATCGTGCTTGGCGCGGTCATTGTCGACCGCCGCGCTTTGACGATGCGCAATCTGGCGTTGGCGGTTTTGACCGTCGTGGCGCTCGAGCCCGAGGCCGTGCTTGGCGTCAGCTTTCAATTATCATTCGCTGCCGTCGGCGCGCTGATCGCTGTGCTCGAAGCAAGGCTCGATCGGTTGGAGCCGGAGGACGATCCCTTCGCGGCGACGAAGCCTGCGCTCATTAAAGGCGGCTTGCTGGTTCATCTCATTGAAAAGCCGCTCGCGCTGATCGTTGCGACATGTTTTGCGACAAGCGCAACAGCGAGCTTCATGGCGTACCATTTCCACGACCTCAGCCCATATGTGCTCATCGGCAATCCGCTGACGCTGACGATCATCGAATTCTTCGCCGTGCCCGGCGCGCTCATCGGCACGGCCCTTTATCCGCTCGGACTCGACGCGCCGGTCTGGCTCTATGTCGGGCTCGGCATCAAATTCATTCTCTGGGCCGCGCGGCATATCGCTGAGGCGCCGGGCTCCACGCTGCATCTGCGGGCCTTCGCGCCCTTTGCTCTGCCTTTCCTCAGCCTCGCCGTGGCTTCGGTCCTGATCTGGCGGAGCTGGATCATGCGCGCCACCGCAATTCCGTTTCTCATCGTCGGATTGTACGGCGCGGCGAATGGCCCACGCTATGACGTGATCGTTTCGCCTGATGGCGGCCAGGCGGCGATTCGCGATGCTGACGGCGCTTTGACTGTCATCGGCAAGCGCTTCAACGCTTATGCCGCCAGCCAATGGCTCGCGGCCGACGGCGACGGCCGCGACGCCGAGAAGGCCCGCGCGACCGACCAACCTTGCGACCGGCTGGGCTGCACCGGCGCGCTGGCGCAAGGCCTGTCTTTGGCCGTGATCGAAGATCGGTTGGCTTTCGATGAAGATTGCCAGCGCGCTCTGGTGATCCTGACGCGCTTGACGGCGCCGCCGGGTTGCAAGGCTACCCTCCTCCTCGACGAGCGGCGGCTTGCGTGGACTGGCGCTGTTGGCCTTACGATTGACGAGAGCGGGCAGGTCGCGATGACTGCCGATCGCAGCCCCGACCAGGACCGACCCTGGTCCCCGGCGCCGAAAAGCCCGCGCAACGACCGGGTCGAGCGCCCCGGTTCAACGGGCAAGCCGAACGGGTCCGATTCAACCGACCCGGCGCTTCCGACCGGCGCCTCGCCGTAGAATAGGAAAATAAAAAAGGCCCCCAAAAGGGCCTTTCCCGTTCACCCGGCAGAGCCCGCTCCGCGCGGCTAACTTACTTGATCTTGGTTTCTTTGAATTCGACGTGCTTGCGCGCGACCGGATCGTATTTCTTGAACGTGAACTTCTCCGTCTTGGTGCGGGCGTTCTTCTTGGTCACGTAATAAAAACCCGTGTCGGC
>JASLHV010000144.1 GCA_030153205.1 Roseiarcus sp.
GGCCGCCATGCGGGCGACGTTGCGATTGTCCTCGCCGGCCTGATTGGCGCAGCCATAGATGACGTCGTCGAGTTCGCCCCAGTCGACGTCGCGGTTGCGGGTCTTCAGCGCCGCGAGCGGCACGGCGGCGAGATCGTCGGCGCTCACGGCGGCCAGCGCGCCGCCGTAGCGGCCGATCGGCGTGCGTTGCGCATCTCAGATAAATGCTTCGGCCATCGTGCTCCTCCGGACGCGGAGGCTATCACATATTGCCAGGGGATCGTAAGCGGGGTCACGGCGCGCAATCTGGACGGCGGTCACGCTTGGCTCTATGCGCCCGGACGGGACAGTTCAGGGAGCGTCATGGAGCCCGCCTATTCTGCGCCGGATAGCGTGACCCCGCGGCAGGCCGCGGCGCGATTTGCCTTCGCCGCCGCGATGATCCTCCTGGCGCTGTGGACCTTTGCCCAGTACCTGCCGGCGCTTGGCTGGGCCGGCGTCATCGCCATCGCCACCTGGCCGGCTTACAAACGTCTGCGGACGAGGGCAGGGCGCGACACCCATGCGCTGCCGGCCCTGTTCGCCCTCTTCATCGGCCTTGTCGTCCTGGCGCCGGTGGCGGGGGCGGGCTTTGTGCTAGGCCGCGAGGCGAACGTCGCGGCGCATTGGCTCGACGAGGCGCGCAATCACGGCGTCCCGGCGCCGGAGGGCCTGGAGCGTCTCAAATACGTGGGGCCGGCGGTCGCAAATTGGTGGAAGGATAACCTCGCCGATCCGCAGAACGCTTCGAGCCTCATCAAGCGGATCGACAAGGCGCCGCTGATCGCCGTCAGCGAGCATATCGGCGCCGCCGCCGGCCGCCGCATCGTCGTGTTCCTGTTCACGATCCTGGCGTTGTTTTTCATGTTCCGCGACGGCGACAGCCTCGCCGCCAAGCTCGGCCGCCTCAGCGAGAGCGCGTTCGGGCCGCGCGGCCGTGCGCTCGGTGAGCGCATCGTCAATTCCGTTCACGGCACGGTCGACGGTCTGGTGTTCGTCGGCCTCGGCGAGGGCCTGGTGCTGACGCTCGCCTATTATTTCGCCGGCGTTCCGCAACTCCTGCTGATGGGCGTCGCCACCTGCATCGGCTGCATCGTTCCGTTCGGCGCCTTCGTGATGTTCTCGGTCGCCGCGTTGCTGCTCATCTACAAAGGGGCGATCTTCGGCGCGGCGTTCATCTTCGCGCTCGGTCTGGTGGTGCTGACGGTCGCCGACCATGTCGTGCGGCCTTACGTGATCGGCAACGCCACCCGGCTGCCTTTCCTATTCGTGCTGGTCGGCATCCTCGGCGGCGTCGAGGCGTTCGGAATGCTCGGGCTGTTCCTCGGGCCGGCGATCATGGCGATTCTGGTCGACCTCTGGCGTGAGGCGACTGACGGCGCGGCCGCAGATCTCTAGCGGAACACCACATCGAGGCTGCGGTTGTCCTTGTGTGCGACCTCGCAGGACTTCGAGAAGCCGTCGGCCTCGATGCTGAGCTTGAACTGGCGTGGAATGTCCTGAAGCGACAGCACGTCAAGCCGCGCCCCGGTCTCCGACAGCCGCCGCACGGTGCAGTCGATCACCGAATTGCCGAAGTTGAACACGATGGCGCCGGCCTTCAACACCTTGCGGCCGTTCGGCGCATGGGGCGAAAGGCTTGGGCTGACGATGCAGCAGTTGCGGCCGCGCGACTTCGCCACATAAAGCGCCTCGTCCGCCGCGGCCAGCAGGGTTGCGAGATCGACCGGCGCCGTGGGCAGGGTCGCGATGCCGAAGCTCGCGGTGATCGGACGGATCGCGACCCGCGATTTCGACGCCTGGAGCTCGATCTCGCCGCGTAGTTTTTCCGCGACGTTGGCCGCCTCCACGGCGTCGGCGTGCGGCAGTAGGATCGAGAACTCCTCGCCGCCGAGGCGGCCGAAAATGTCGGATTTCCTCAAAAGGCCGGAGCATGTCTTCGTGGTCGCCGCCAGCACGGCGTCGCCGGCCGCATGGCCGGCGGTGTCGTTGATGGTCTTGAAGTGATCGAGATCGAACGAGACGCAGCTCAAATCGTAGCGATGCCGGCGCGCCAGGTTCAGCGCGCGCTCGCCCTCGTCGAGAAACGCCCGCCGCGACACGACGCCGGTCAGTGCGTCGGTTGTGGCGAGAACGCGGAGCTCCAACTCGGTTTCGACGATGCGGGCGAGATCGAGCAGAATGCCGATCTCGGCGCTGCCGAAGGTCCGCGGCTGCGTGTCCATCGCGCACAGCGTGCCGATGCAAAGGCCGCTGGAGCCGTGCAGCGGCGCGCCGGCGTAGAAGCGCACAAAAGGGCTGCCGACGACATAAGGATTGTCGCGGAAACGGGCGTCGTCGAGCGTATCGGGCACGACAAGCAGCCGGTTCTCGGCGACCGGAATGCGGCAGAACGATACGCTGCGCTCGGTCTCGGCGACGTCGAGCCCTTGACGCGACTTGAACCATTGGCGGTGGCCGTCGAGGAACGTCACCGTCGCCATCTTGACCGAGAAAACCTGGCGGACGAGGCGCGTCACGCGATCGAACGCCTCCTCGCGCGGCGTGTCGAGCACATCGTAGCGCGCGAGCTCATCGAGCACGGCCGCGGGCGCCGTTTCGCAGACCGGCGCGGGCTCCTTGTCGGGCAAAGGCGGCGAGGACGTTGCGAAACTCAGGGTGGTCCGAGAAGCCAGCATGGTCGACCTCGAAAAAGGGCGCCGCGGGGGAAGGCGCCCTTGCGTCAGGCCGTTGACTTTTGCGAGGCGATGTTAGCGATGTATTGAAGACGGCTAGCAAATGCCGGCCATCGAACGTTGCGATGTCTAACTTTAAGGAAACAGCGAGTATGCAGTTAACGCGGCCTTAACTTCACGGGAACAGTCCGCGAGATAGCTTCGCCGCCCTTACCCGTTCGACGCCGATCGCCATCGCGGCGGTCCG
>JASLHV010000205.1 GCA_030153205.1 Roseiarcus sp.
TCCGAGAGAAGGCGTCGCGCAGCCTCCACCCTCAGCCGCTCAATCGCGCGGGCCGGCGTTTGCCCGGTCGCCTCGGCATAGCGGCGGCTGAGGGTGGAGGCTGCGCGACGCCTTCTCTCGGAATCTCGTACGCCGGTCAAGCGGATCGCGCAGCGTTGCGGCTTCGGCTCGGAAGAAACCATGCGCCGCAGCTTCCTTCGCCTCATCGCCGTCACGCCGCAAGACTATCGTACTCGCTTCACGTTTTGAGTGTCGCCTCGGCGTGGCTCGAGCTAGGGCGCCGCAAAGGCGGTCTTCCACGCCGGCCGGTAGAAAACAACGCATAAAAGAAGAGAATAAGCGACGGGCAATCCAACGTATATGAGGATGAATATTATTAATCGGGCCACGCTCCCGGCGCTGAGGGAAGCAAAGTCGTAAGTACCTATCGAAGCGATGGTAGGGACGAGAAAGCAGGAAAGGGCGGAATCTCGAAAACGCCTTGTCGCAATAATTCGTACAGCAGGGTGAGCGACCGAGGAGCTGGAACAGTCCGTTGAGGATCTCGAGAGCGCCGAAGATAATGCTGAGGACAGCGATTGCGGTCATTCCACCGGTGCGGCGCGTTTCCGTGCTCGTCTCCTGCATCACTTCAGCACGCGGCGTTTCACGTGCTCGATAAAGGCGCGCAGCTTCGGCAAGACCTGACGTCGCCCCGGATAGTACAAAAAGACCCCCGGCGCAGTCACGGCGTAGGGCGTCAGCAGCGCTTGCAATCGCCCTTCCGCGATCGGCGCTCTGGCGAGCGGGCCGGGGACCTGCGCAAGTCCCACGCCCTGCAGCGCTGCTCCGAGCAGCGTCGGGTAATCATGCGCGATCAGCGGTCCGGCGACGATTGCCTCGACCGCCTTGTTGCCGTCGACAAAGGACCAGGGCGCTAACGAACCGTTCGAGCGGCGGATGCGCAGGCAAGCGTGTTGACGCAAATCGTCGATACGTTCCGGCGGTTTCCTCTCGCGCAGATAATCGGCGCTGCCGACAACCACGAACGGAAATGGCGCGGTCAACCGTACCGCCACCATATCGGTGGCGATGAACTGACCCAGCCGGATCCCTGCGTCAAAGCCTTCCGCCGCGAGATCGACCAACTCTCCGCCCGCGTCGATCTCCAATTCGATCTCGGGATAGGCTTGGCAGAAAGAGGCGAGTAAAGGCTCCAGGATCAGCGGGACGACAGCGGGGGGAACCGCAAGGCGCAGCAGCCCGGTCGGACCTCGCGCCAGGTCGCGCGCCGCCTCGCTGGCGGCGACGAGTTCGTCAAAGGCCGGCCTTGCGCGGGACAGAAACCGTTCGCCGGCTTCGGTCAGGCCGACGCTGCGCGTCGTGCGGATGAACAGCGCGACACCGACCCGCGTTTCGAGCGCGCGCACCGCCTGGCTCATCGCCGACGGCGTCACCCCGAGTTCCGCCGCCGCCTTACGGAAATTGCGATGGCGGGCGACGCTCAGGAAAGCCTCGACGCCATCGATCGCGCCCTGTCTGACTGTGAAGTCCTGCTTCATAGTGTATCAACATTATCGCATATGGCCGTGCGCTGGAAGCGCGCTTACATGCGCTTTGTCAGTCAGCTCACGAGGAAAACAGCAATGAATGATGCACTTGAGCGCGTGCGCGACCATTATCGCGCGACGGGCCTGACCGAGCGGCTGAAGACGGCGCTCGCCGTCTTCGGGCCCGAGGATCGGCGCCTGACGCCGCAGCAGCTCGCCTCCCTCGACCAGTTCCACACGCGCGGGCTCGCCGCCACCGCTGATCTCGCCAAACTGGCCGGGATTGCCGCCGACCTCTCGGTTCTCGACATCGGCGCGGGCGTCGGCGGCCCGGCGCGCTTCCTGGCCGAGACCTATGGCTGCCAGGTGACGGGCGTCGATCTCAGCGAGCCCTTCGTCGAGGCCGCGCGCTACCTCACCGAACGTACCGGACAAAGCGGCCGGGCGTCCTTCGAGGCGGGCAGCGCGCTGGCGCTTCCGTTCGGCGACGCCCGCTTCGACATCGTCCTGCTGCAGCATGTGGCGATGAACATTTCCGACCGGCCGCTTCTCTATCGCGAGATCCGGCGCGTGTTGAAGCCCGGCGGCCGGTTTGCGACTTACGACATCGTCATGAACGCCGGCGATCCGCATTATCCCGTACCCTGGGCGCGCACCCCTGCGACGAGCTTCCTGTTGACGGAAGCCGAGACGCGCGCGGCGATCGAACCCGCTGGTTTTCGTACCCTCGTCTGGCAGGACGATACGCCGGCCGCCAAAGCTTGGATCGCCCAATTGCGCGCCTCGGGGCCGCCGCCTTCGCCGAATCTCAGCGTGTTGATGGGGCCGGATTTCGCCGAGCTTTCCGTCAATCTGGGACGAAATATCATGGAAGGGCGCCTCGGCGTCCTGACTGGAGTGTTCGAAGCTGCTTCCGCCAACGCCTGAAAGGAATCCCATGTCGCCCGCAAGCATTTTCCTGACCCATCTCGTTCTCGGTTACGTCCCCTGGCTGCTGTGCTTCAGCGCTTATGTCTGGCCGAGGCTCAAGGCGATGGACCCTGTCGAAGCGCAGCGCGCCATCGCCGTTCTGCATAGTTTCCGCTTCTTCGGCCTCGTCTTCATCCTCCCCGGCATCGTCGGCGCCAATCTGCCGACGACCTT
>JASLHV010000208.1 GCA_030153205.1 Roseiarcus sp.
ATCGCGCCCTTTTTCTTCAAGGATTCGACCACATAGCGGTTATGCACGATTTCGTGGCGCACATAGACCGGCGGTCCATAAAGGGCGAGCGCCCGCTCGACCACGTCGATGGCGCGCACAACCCCGGCGCAAAAGCCTCGCGGCGCGCAGAGAACGACTCGAAGCTTGGGTTTTTGCGGCATGGGCCCTGACCTGACTGACAGAGGGGTTGTTTCAGACGCCGCTTGCCGAAGTCAAGGGCGTAGGCCGCGGGGCCGGGCCGCTTTGCCCCTGGCGAAATCCTTCCAACAGCCTTAAAAGCGTCCGCCCGGACCGCGCCTCGCCCTTTTTGTTGAAAGCGTCTGCTCGGGGCGGCTTAGCGCCGCGCCAGACGCCTCCCGACGTCGAAAGTTGGAATTCGGTTAAGCGCCTCGACACGATGCGCGACAGGAGCTTGTTTTGACCGCCGCAACCGCCGACGCCCGCGTCCCGCGCGCCGTCTTCACGGAAGGCTCGACCCTGCGTCACGTCGCGGTGATGACCGCGACGGGCACGATCGGTCTGATGGCGATTTTCGTCGTCGATCTCCTCTCGCTCTTTTACGTTTCTCGGCTCGGCGACCAGGCCCTGAAGGCCGCGGTCGGCTACGCCAGCCAAGTGCTGTTTCTGTCCGTGGCCATCAATATCGGCCTGACGATCGCGATCAGCGCGACGACGGCCCGCGCGCTCGGCGCCGGCGATCGGCCGAAGGCGCAGCGCATGGCGGCCTCGGGCCTGATCATCACGGCAATCATCGCCGCCCTTGTCGCCGCCGGGCTCTTTGTCTTTCGCGGCGCGATCCTCGACAATGTCATGCATGCGCAGCAGCCGGCGCGCGATGTGGCCAATAAATTTCTCGCGATTACCCTGCCGGCCAATATTCCCTTCGCGATCGGCATGGCCTTTTCCGGCCTGTTGCGCGCGGTCGGCGACGCGCGTCGCGCGATGTACGTCACGCTGACCGGCGGTATCGTCACCGCTTTCACCGATCCGCTCCTGATTTTCGGGTTCGGTCTCGGCGTCTATGGCGCTGCTTGGGCGACGGTCATTTCGCGCCTCGTCTTCCTCAGCGTCGGGGCCTATGGCGCGATTTATATTCACGGCCTGGTCGGACGCCCGGTACGAAAAGCCGTCTTCTACGATTTTCTGCCGATCATGAGCATCGGCGCGCCGGCGATCCTCGCCAATCTGGCGACGCCGGCGGCGGCTGTTTACACGACGCGCGTCTTCTCGGATTTCGGCGAAGCGGCGATCGCCGCGATAGCCATCGTCGATCGCCTCATCCCCGTCGCTTTCGGCGTGATTTTCGCGCTGACCGGTTCGATCGGCCCGGTGCTCAGTCAGAATCTCGGCGCGAAATTGATGAGCCGCGTGCGCCGCGCGCTCACCGAATCATTCCTTCTTTCCATCGCCTATGTCCTTACCGCCTGGGCGCTCTTGTTCCTGGCGACGCCCTTGATCGTCATGGCCTTCAAGGCGGAGGGCGATAGCGCACGTTTCCTGGCGTTCTTTTGCGCCTGGGGCGTTTCGGCCTGGGTCTTCATCGCTTGCCTCTTCGTGGCCAATACCGCGTTCAATAATCTCGGCTTTCCGATATTGGCGACGGTCTTCAACTGGGGCCGCGCGACGCTCGGTACGATCCCGTTCGTGACCTTCGGCGCAAAACACTGGGGCGTCGAGGGCGGCATGATGGGCGCAACCGCGGGCTCTGCGGTTTTCGGACTCGCCGCCGTGGCAACGGCTTATTGGGTGACGGCGCGGCTCGCAAAACGGATCAAAAGGGCTTAAGCTTCAAGTCTATTGCTGTTTCGAAAATAATGAGGGGGACGTCCAAATGAATCTCAACGACATTATGCAAGCGGCGCAGGGCGGCCAGGGGATCAATAATATCGCGGCGCAATTTGGCCTGTCGCCGGAGCAGGCGCAGGCCGCGATCCAAGCCGCGATGCCGGCTTTCTCGCAGGGGCTCCAGCGTCTCGGTCAGGACCCCGGCGCGCTCGGCGGCGTACTCACTCATGTCGCCAGCGACGTCCACCAAGGGTCTTTCACTGATCCGTCGCAAGCCGCCGGCGCTGGCGCCGCGGCCGGCGGCGATGTGCTCGGACAAATTTTCGGTTCGTCGCAGATCACGTCGCAAATCAGTCAGCGCGTGTCGCAAGCTTCCGGCGTCAATCCGCAGATCGTTCAGGACATGATGCCCGTCATCGCCTCCATCCTGATGGGCGGTCTCTCCCATTCCATGAATTCGCAAGGGCTTGGCGGCGTCCTCGGCCAATTGGCGAATGCGGCGACGCAGCCAGGCGGCCTCGGCTCGATTCTCGGCGGCGGCGCGGGGCAGCAGGGCGGCGGCGGCGGCCTTGGCGGCCTTCTCGGCGGAGTCTTGGGCGGGCTTCTCGGCGGCGGCGGCCAAGGCGGCGCGACGGCGCCGTCGGGCTCACTACAAAACGGCCTGAATTCGCTGACCAATATGTTCGAGCCCGGCGTCAGTACTTCACAGTCGCACGAGCAAGGCATTAGCAATATTCTCGATTCGCTCAGCAGCCAATTTGGCCAGGGCGGCAGAGGCTAGCTGGCGAAGCCTTCCGAAAGCACGGCGGCGCGTTTCAGCGCCTTGACGAGCAGGCGCCGACGAGCGGCAAGACGAACCGCCGCCTCCGACCATCGTACCATGGTTAGTGTCTAGCGCTCTCCGCGCGGAGCGATGCAGACGAACCTGGGGGCGGTTCACGGCTAAGAAGTTGGCTGATGATGCCCCGAATTTTGTCGGCATGGCGATCAATGAAAAGACGATGATCCTCGACCGGCTCTCGCGATGCGATGATACGCTCGAGCGTCTTGCAGAAAGCGGAGAGTCCGGAAAAGCCGAGAGAGCCGGCCTGCGTCGCCATGGCGCGTGCAACCGCCCCAAGCTCGCTTTGGCTCTGTTGGAGAGGAATGGTCAAAGCCTCGAGACCCAACGATAGGGCAACGAGATGCTGTCGTACGCGCTGCGGCCCGACGAGATCGGCCAATTGATCAAATGTCGCGCTTTCAAATTCCTCGATCGCGAGATTTTCTGGATACCATCGATCGGCTCCCGGGGACGCGGCCCATCGATCCACCGCGTCTCGAAGGTCCTCCGGCTCAAACGGCTTGCCGACATGGTCGTTCATTCCCGCATCAATCAGCATTGCGACTTGGGAACTCAATGTCGTCCCGCTGAGCGCTATAATCGGAATGCGACTTTCGATCCCAGGCAGGGCGCGAATTCTCCTCGTGGCCGTGATCCCGTCCATCTTGGGCATTTGTACGTCCATGAATATGATATCATAAAGGACGCGCCCGACGGCATCGATCGCAGCGTAGCCGTCGCTGGCGACATCAACGATACGTCCGGTCGAGGCGATCGCCGCCTTGGCGATATCTTGGTGTATTTCGACATCGTCGACGACCAATACGCGTAACGGCCTCTCCGGCCTCTGATCGCTCATTGATGCTATTCCCGCCGGATTCGCCGCCGGCTTGTTCGACCGCGCGAGCTTGTACCCTCTCACGGGAAAAGCAAGGAAAAACCCGTCTCCTGTTACAAGAGGAAAAGAACTGTAAGGAAATTCCGGCCAAATCGCTGGTTTTGCCGCCGCCTTCCGCTTGATCATTCGTTCGCACACAGCCTATCGTCCGATATTGCCTCGTCCCTTTTGTTCGACGTCTGTGAACTGACGCGAAACGAATCTCATTTCCTATCAAACGAGCCGCCAGATGCTCCCGACCGATTGCGCATTAGACGATGAATTATCAAGCCGCTTGCCAGTCGAGGCGCGACCGAACGGACAATTATCGACGAGCCCGGACCCTCTTCGCCATCTCTACGAGGCGACGCCGGCGATGCTTTACTCGATCGATTCCAATGGCAAGTTGCTGATGGTCAGCGACGCGTGGCTGACGAAATTGGGATATTCAAGGGAAGAAGTCATTGGGCGACTATCGACGGACTTTTTGACGCCGACGTCGCGCGAATACGTCCAGAGCGTCATGCCTCCAGCCTTTCTTAAAACGGGGCGTTGCGACAACGTCGAGTGCCAGATGGTCGCGAAAGACGGCCGGATCATCGACGTGCTGATGTCGGCGACATTCAAGTTCGACGAATATCTCCGGCGCCATGTTTCTATGGCGGCGATCATCGATATAACGTCGCAAAAAGCGGCCGAGGAAGAACTCATCCAAAGCGAGACGCGTTATCGAACGCTTGCGGACAATAGTTCCGACGTGGTGTTCCAGCTCGATCAAAACCTAACGTGTTGTTACGTTTCACCGGCTTGCCGGGAGATTCTGGGATTTGAGTGTGAGGAGGTGCTGGGCGCCAATCCCGTCGAAGAGGCGCATCCGGAAGACGCCGCCTGGCTGGCTCGTATTTTTCAAACTCTAATGAGTGGCGAGGACGATCGCCAATCGATCATCAACCGGGCTCGCCATCGCGATGGGCGATGGATTTGGGCGGAGATTCGACTGAGGTCTCTACGGGACCCTGAAACCGGCCGTCCCTGTGGAATTGTTGGCGCTTTACGCGATATCAGCGAGCGTCAGCGCGCCGCGCAAGAGCTCGAGCAAGCGAAGGTCGCGGCGGAAAGCGCAGCGCGTGTCAAGGCTGAATTTGTCGCGAATATGAGTCACGAATTGCGTACGCCGCTGACAGGCATTTTGGGCATCCACGATTTGCTTCGCGCAGATAGAGAGCTCCTTCCCCATCATCGTCGCTATCTCGATATGGCCTATGAAGCGGGGCAGTCGCTGATGACGATCGTCAACGAAGTGCTCGATTTTTCGAAGATCGAAGCTGGGCAGTTGGCGATCGAAGCCATTCCATTCAACTTGAGGTCGGTTGTCGAGGCGTGTCAGAACCTCGCCGGCGAGGAAGCCAAGAAGAAGTCATTGACGATCAAGACCCGGATCGTCGGCGAACCGGCGAGACTCATTGGCGACCCCAATCGCTTGCGGCAGATCATCCTCAATCTTGTCACCAATGCAGTGAAATTTACTGATTGCGGCAGCGTTCTGATCGAGGCGCATTATCGCGCCGACGTGTCGCAGTTACGGATCGTCGTTGCCGATACCGGTGTCGGCATCCCGCCGAATAAGTTGGCGACGATTTTCGATCGATTCAGTCAGGCCGACGGCTCTATTACGCGCCGCTACGGCGGTACAGGCCTCGGTCTGGCGATCTGCAAACGATTGGTCGAACTCATGGGAGGCCATATCGCGGTGGACTCCGCGCTCGGCCGAGGCTCGACATTCTCGTTCGAGCTTCCGCTCAGCGAAGTTCAAACGAGCGACGAGGCGACTGCGGAGAGCGGCGCCGATGCGGTCGAGCGCCGAAGGCGCATTCTTCTCGCCGAAGACAATCTGGTCAACAGGATTGTAATCGCTGAGATGCTACAGCACAGAGGCCATGACGTCCTTGCCGTGGAGGACGGAGCCGCCGCGCTTTCGACGGTCTTGAGCGAAGCTCGCATCGACGTCGTTTTGATGGACGTCCAGATGCCCGTGATGGACGGCCTGTCCGCGACGCGCGCTATACGAAGCGCTGAGGCCGCGAAAGGTCGCTCGGCGCTCCCGATCATTGGTCTGACCGCGAACGCACGGAGCGACGACAAAGCGGCGTGTTTGGCCGCGGGTATGGATGGCCATGTTGCAAAGCCTGTCGATTGGAGCAACCTCTTCTCAACGATCGAACGCGTTCTCGAAAATATATCCAGGCCGCCTCGTCTGCCGAAGGATACAGCGCCTTCGCCAGCACCCATCCTGGATACGAAGCCCCTGGAGCGACTGGCGAGCGTCATGGGGCGCGAAGGCGTCGCCAGATTGCTCAAGACTTTTATTCTCAATATCGGTGAACGAAATAATGAACTGAAAGGCATGACGGCGACCGAGCTTTCCGCGCATGTCCATAGTTGCAAATCCATGGCGGGCCAGTTGGGTTTCATCGAACTCTCGCGACTATGCGCGACTGTCGAGGAGGAAACAAACGCTGGAGGCGGCGCTCAGCGCGTGCCGGAACTACTGGCGGCGGGAGAACGCGCAATTGTCGCGGCTGAATCGTGCTCATACGCGTCTGCCGCTTGATACCTGACAGAAGCTGCTCGCTAGGCGTCGCATGACAATGAGAGAGAAACTGTAAGAGAGTTCAGACTGATCGGCTCTGTCATCGGTCGCCTTTGCTTTATCAAATTCATCTGCATTGCCAAAAGTATTGATTCGAGTCGACTTCAGCGTTGATCGGCTTGTCCTTCAGCCTGGTGCTTTATGTCGATTTCTTCCTTCGCCGTTATTGCCTCCGAGGCGACGCGCAGATCTGTCGATTTGCCGCCAGGGTTCGTTTGGCGCGAGGCGGGCGCATTGCGATCGGCGACGAAGCCAGTGGTGGGCATTGTCGGCGACCGCGATGATTATGGGTTGATGGAGGCGGATCTACCGAGAGGGGTCAGTCAGGTCCTCCCGCTGATCGGCGTCGCTCCAGAAGCAGCGGGCCGCGCCGATTTGGCCTTAGGCGAGCAGAACCCGTCGGTCGCGGGCATGCTTCTCGCGCTGAGACCCGCCTGCGGCCGCATGGCGCAGATCTACGACCGTTGCGCCAGTCTCAAGGAAGAGCCCTGGATTCTGCTGGCTTATCTTGCCGTCCGCGACAAAAGTCTGACGCCCTGCGACGACGTGACCCTCGCCAGCGTGGCGACGTACCGCGAAGCGGCGTTATTTCCTCAGCTCTCGGCGTCGGTCGAACTCCTGGTCGGCGTCGGCTTCCTCGAGCGCGCCTTTGTCGAGCGCCTGAATCTCTGTCCGAATTGCCGTTCGGCGCGCCTTCTTGTACGTGAAGAATGCGCGGCGTGCCGTAGCTCCAACGTCAAGGACGAGCCGATCGTCCACCATTTCCGATGCGGCCACCAGGCGCCGGAAAAGCAATTTCGGAGCGGCGAAGACTTCATCTGCCCGAAATGCGCGCGACCCTTGCTTCATTTCTCGGTCGATTACGATCAGCCGGGTACGATTGTCGCCTGCGGGCAATGCGGCCATGCCTCGGGAGAGAGCCGGATCGGCTATCGATGTCTCGACTGCGGTCAAAAGGGAGACGCCGAGCGCCTCGAAGTTTTCGACGTTTCGAGCTATTCACTGACCGCGACGGCGCGCGCCACCGTTTTCGATGCGTCCTGGCGGCCAGAAGCCCAACATCTCTTGTCGGCTTCCGAACGCGCCTTGCTGCGCGTCGAGTCGTTTCTGGAGACGCCGCGCGAGCGCGACGAGAAGCGCGCCGTCGTCGCTGTTCGGGCCATGCGAAACGGCCATGCCGTTTCGCCAGGCGATCTCGCCGGCAATTTGCTGGTCGCCGGCCGGATCATCGCAGAGCGATTTCCACAAAGCGAAACGGTCGGCGGATCTTGGAACGAGATCCTGGTTCTTGTTCAGTCGACCCACGCCGCGAAATTCGAACAGGATCTCGTCCGCGCAACGGACGATTGCAAACGATTGCTCGCGTCGTCGGTCAAAGTCGAAATCGATATTCTCGGCCCCCGGTAATTTTCTTGGTCGCCGTCAAATGCTTTATATAGGATTTTTATGTCGATCTTCGTCGATTCCTTGGGTTTCCTTCGCGCACAATCGTTCCTCTCTCTGTTACATTTCTTTTGGTTCGTACTGATCTTCGATATTCCCCGCTATACCGTCGGGTTTTTCGCCGTCGCCACGACTCAACAACGCCGCGAACCGCGGGCCCTTTCGGTCCCCGGACGCGTCAGCGTTCTTCTCGCCGGCTACAACGAGGAAAAAAGCCTGACGCAATGCGTTCGATCCTTGCGCGCGCAAGTAGGCGGTCCCTTCGAGATTGTCGCCATCGATGATGGCTCGACCGATGGGATGTGGGATGTCGTCGCCCGTCTCGATCGGGAGGGCCTTATTCAGCGATGCGCTCGGCTCCACGCGCGCGGCGGCAAGGCGGCGGCGGTCAACCTCGCCGCTAGGTTGGCGAGCGGCGATATTTTCATCATCGTCGATTGCGATTGTTCGTTCGACCGTCACGCCGTCGCCCGATTGCTGGCGCCGCTTGCCGATCCTAGAGTCGGCGCCGTCTGCGGCAATATTCTGGTCCGCAATTCCGACGCCAGCATGATCACCGCGATTCAGGCGATCGAATATTTGACGAGCGTCACGCTCGGACGAAGTCTCTTGGACGTGTTGAACCTCGTCACTTGCGTGTCGGGGGCTTTCGGCGCCTTCCGGCGGGAGGCGTGGGAGGCCATCGGCGGTTCGCCCGTCGGCCCCGGCGAAGATCTCGACATAACATTGCGGCTACGGCAACGAGGCTATGAAATTCGTTTTGCCCGCAATGCCATTTGTCAAACCGACGTCCCCGAGAATCTCGTCGGCCTCGTCAGGCAGCGATTGCGTTGGGACCGCGACGCTCTCGCCATCCGGATCCGCAAGTTCGGTCACAATTTGCGGCCCTGGCACCCCGAATTTTCCCTCAAGGAAACGGCGCACGAATTGGACTTCGTCATATTCGAATTTCTATCCGCGGCGATTTTCCCCTTCTACTTGGTCTATCTTGCGACCTTTGCGCCAAAAGCGATGTTGATCGTTCTTCTATCGTCATACATCGTCTTACTGTCGATGAGCGTTTCATCCGTGCTTATTTCTATCTATCTCATGCAAAGAAATGAATTGTTGAAATTGGTGCTTTTCGTCCCGATGAGCGACTTGCTTCAGTGTTACGTCATGCGTTTTGTGCGACTCTTCGCTTATTGCGAAGAGCTCATTTTTTCGCGCTCCTTGAAAGACAATTACGTACCTGAGAAGGTGCGCGCCTGGTCGACTTGGCGATGAAACGCCTCGCTTCTCATGAGCGCACGATCCCTCACGGGCGATTCGAGGCGTTTCCATGATCAGAGGACGATTCAAGACACGCGGCGACGCCGACGCCATGGTTCAGCCGCCTCGACGCGGACGGCGCCGCGCGGGTCGCGCCGTTTACTTTCTGCTGCTAGCGGGCTTCGTCCTTTACCTCGTCGACGTGCTCGTCGGCTCTTTTTTCTTTCTGCGGGCGCCGGGACTGCTCATGACGGATCGCTTCGTCATCGCGGCGAGCTACACCGCTCGCGTCATCAACATTCAGGTTCACGCCGGAGAGGTCGTGGCCAGGGGCGACGTGATCGGGCGGCTGGACTCGTCGGAAATGCTCAGCACGATCTCGGGCCTTGTCGCCCAGCAGGCGAGCTTAAGCGCCCGCCAAGACGAGTTGACGGCGCGCGTGCGGACGATCAGCGCGCTGCTGCCCGTCGCGCGCGACCGCCTCGCCGCCGCCGAGACCAACGCTGTTGCAGTGGCGACAGCCACGTCAAAGGGCTTTGCGTCCAAAACCTTTCAGGGCGAGATCATCCGCGAGCTTTACGAGGCGCGTCGCGAAAAGGTTTCGATGGAGGCTGAGGCAGGTTCGATCCAAGACCAAATCGACGGTTTGCGGCGAAGCCTTACCGAGATCGACCGCGCGCTTGAACAGAGCCGTCAGGCCTATGCGGACGGCGCCATCATTTCCGACGTCGACGGGGTCATTGGCGCACGTGTTCCCAACCCCGGCTCGGTCTATCGAGCCGGCGACCCCTTGCTCGACATTCTCAACGGCGCGCCCTATGTCCTGGCCTATCTTCCGACAGAACGCCTCTTCGGCGTCAGCCGGGGCCAGCGGGTCGTCGTCACCGATGGGACGAAAAGCGTCGGCGGCGTCATCGAACGGATCGAGACGGTCGCCGATTATCTTCCACCTGAATTCCAAAGCACATTTCAACCGAACGAAAAGCAACAGGTCGCTCGCGTCCTTCTCGATGGCGCCAATCCCTTCCCGATGCTCTCCAAGGTTTACGTCACATCCTCATGGTCGCCGGCCCGTGTCGCTGCCCTGCTCGAAGAGGGAATCGTAAGCCTCGCCGGCTTGACTCGAAAGGAAAGCGGTCAAGAGGGGGAGCCTCAAAAGCAAAGCGCCCTGGAGGCGCCTCGCCTATAGCGGCTTATCGATCGCGCCTAAGGCGAAAGCATAAGCAAGCGCCACATCCTCGAGCTGATCAAAGCGGCCGGACGAACCGCCATGGCCGGCCCCCATATTCACATGGAGCAGCACCGGTCCGCCGCCGGTCATCGTATCGCGCAACCGGGCGACCCATTTCGCCGGCTCCCAATAGGTAACGCGCGGATCGGTGAGGCCGGCGAGCGCCAGGATCGCAGGATAGGACTGGGCGGCGACATTGTCGTAAGGACTGTACGAGCGGATCGTCTCGAAAGCCTCGCGATCGAGGATCGGATTCCCCCATTCGAGCCATTCGGGCGGCGTCAACGGCAGGCTGTCGTCCAACATCGTATTCAGCACATCGACGAAGGGAACATCGGCGATGATCGCGCGATAGAGAGACGGCGCGCGATTGGCGATCGCCCCCATCAGCATGCCGCCCGCGCTGCCGCCATGGGCCACGACTTTGTCCTCGGCGCCGAAACCCTGATCGACCAAATGCCTGGTGGCGGCGATGAAGTCGTCGAAAGTATTGGCCTTTCTGGCGAGCTTACCCTCCTCGTACCAGCGCCAGCCTTTATCCGCGCCGCCGCGCACATGAGTGATGGCGAAGACGAAGCCGCGATCGACGAGGGACAGACGGTTTGTCGAGAAGGCGGCGTCGATGGAGATGCCATAGGCGCCATAGCCATAGACGAGAAGCGGGGCCGAACCGTCGATCGGCGTCTCCTTGCGATAAAGCAGCGAGATCGGAACTTTCTCGCCATCGAGCGCCGTTGCGAAGACGCGGCGCGTTACATAGTCGCTCGCCTGAAACCCCTTCGGCGCCATCTGGCGCTTGCGAAGAGTCCGCTCCCGCGTCGCCATGTCGTAATCATAGACTTCACGCGGCGTCGCCATGGACGAATAGGCGAAGCGCATGGTCGTCTGGTCGAACTCGAAAACATTTTCGAACCCAAGCGAATAGGCTTCGGCGTCGAAGGCGACGTGATGCTCTTCGGCGGTCGTAAGATCGCGCACAACGATGCGCGGCAATCCGTCCTCGCGTTCAAGGCGCGCCAGAAAGCGCTTGAACAGAGCCGTGGCGACAATCAATCGGCCGGGCTTATGCGAAATCAGATCCCGCCAATTCTCGACGCCGGGCTGGTCATGTGGCGCCGTGACGATTTTGAAATCGGCGGCGCCGTCGCTGTTGGCGCGGATATAAAATTCATCGCCATGATCCATGACGTCGTAGCGAAAGCCCGGCCGCCGCGGCGCTATCAGGCGGGGCGGCGCCGCGGGATCATCGAGATCGACGACATGGCTCTCGGAGGCATCGTGGCCATGCACTGAAATCACGGCCAGTCCACCTAGCCGCGTCGCCGATACATTGATGAACCAAGCCGGGTCAGCCTCTTCAAAAACGACGCGATCCTGGCTTGCCGGCTCTCCGAGACGATGGAGCATGACACGCCACGGACGATGATTCTCGTCGACCGCCACATACAGAAAGCCGAGCGAATCGCGTGTCCAGACAGCATGGCCGGCGCTGCTTTCGACGAGATCGTCAAGGTCCGCGCCTGAGGCGACATCGCGCACGCGAATGACGAAAAGTTCGGAGCCTTTGTCGTCCGCGCTCCAGGCGATCTTGGAATGGTCCGGCGCATGCCGTGCGTCGAAGAGGTGAAAGAAGGTCTTGCCCTGCGCTACGGCGTCGCCGTCGATGAGCACGGTCTCCTTGCCGCCGGCGCGCGGCGTGCGGCAGAAAATCCGATGCTGACCGCCATGCCGGTAGCGCGTGTAATAGGCGTAAGGGCCATCCGGCGCTGGCGCTTCGCTGTCGTCCTCTTTGAGTCGCGCGCGCATTTCGCGCGCCAGTTCACGCCGCAAGCTTTTGAAAGGCGCGAGAACACGCTCAGAATAAGCATTTTCCGCCTCGAGGTGGCGGCGGATTGGCGCTGGCAGGCTTCCGGGCGCACGCAAAACCTCGCGCCAATTCTCCGCTTTCAGCCACGCGTATTCATCGGTCCACGCGATATCATGAGCCAAGCGCCGCTCAGGCGCTTTTTCGGCGTGCGGCGGCGCATCTTCGCGGGATTTAACCTTACCTTGCGTCATTGTCCGTTCAAGCATGGCGGGCTTTGAAGCCTCGTCTGGTCGTCTTGTCACCCCCAACGGACTCATGCTTGCCATGCGCGCGCCACATAGGAAAGCCAAAGAATCGCCGTCGATTGTTTGAACGCGAGACAAGGCGCATATAGGCGTCATACGACTGGCGCTATTCGCCGGCAAGAAATCCGGCCGCATCTCGAAAGCCACACGATGTACGAACCGCCTCTTCATCGAAAAGAGAGCCTGGAAGCGCAACATGCGTTAATCCGGCAGCAACCGCTTGGCTTACTGGTCAGCCATAGCGCCGCCGGGATCGAAGTGAATTCAATCCCCTTTCTGCTAGACGCGTCGGCTTCGAAGCTCGGGACCTTGCGCGCCCATATGGCCCGCGCCAATCCGCAATGGCGCAGCCTGCAGCAGGCCGAAGAAGCGCTCGTCGTCTTTCAGGGACCAGACCGCTACATCTCGCCCAATTGGTACGCGACGAAACGCGAGACCGGCAAAGTCGTGCCGACCTGGAATTATGTCATGGTGCAGGCGCGCGGACGGCCGCGCGTCATCGAAGACGCCGAATGGCTGCGCGCCCAGATCGACGAATTGACCCGCACGCATGAAGGAAACCGCGCCGCCCCGTGGCAGGTCTCGGACGCCCCGGCCGATTTCATCGCCATGCAAGTCAAAGCGATCGTCGGCGTCGAAATCGAGATCCAGCGCATCGCAGGCAAATGGAAGGCGAGCCAGAACCGTCCCGCCGCCGACCGCGAGGGCGTCGTCGAAGGCCTTATCGCGGAAGACGAGCCGATGGCGCTCGACATGGCCGAAATCGTACGGAGAGAGGGCGGCGATCGGGGCTGACGTTCCCGTCCACTCTGGGGACGTTCGACGGTACGGCTCAAACGGCAAACTTCGGACCAAAACCGTTCTTACGATCCTGGCGTGGGGTTGTTCGCGTCCGCCTTGTGGCATAGCAATAGGCTTGTGGTAGGCTTGCTTGGGCGCTGGGAAGGTGTCGGGCAGTATCCGCCTCGCCCTGACGCCAGATCGCCTGGCCGCAAGACGGCGCCGGGTTGAAAGGCGAATAGCCACATGCTCACGCGTCGTCGCATCCTGACCTCCCTCGCTGCGGCTTCCGCGGCGGCGGCGGGTCCATCGTTCGGCCAAAACGACAAGACGCTTCGCTTGGGCGCGATTGGCTCGGGCGGCCCGTTAATGGCCGATTCGCCGCGCGGCAAGATCCTCCTTAGCGCGCTGGCCGGTCTCGGCTACACGCTGGGCCGGAATCTGGCCTTTGCGGCGCGTGGCGCGATGGCCGATCCCACAAAGCTGCCAGGTCTTATTCAGGAGTTGACCGCAGCGGGGACGGAAATCTTCATCGCGACCGGCTATCCGAGCGCCGCGGCCGCCAAAGCCGCCGGCGTTCCAACCGTCATCTTCACAGGCGCGGGCGATCCGGTCGCGACAGGTTTGATCGAAAGCTGGGCCCATCCTGGCGGAGCTGTCACCGGCATTTCGGACGTCGCGGCGACTTTGACCGTAAAAAGGTTGGAATTTTTGAAGGCTTTTTCACCGCAATTGAAGCGGGTCGCGATGCTTTGGAACACAGACGATCGCGCCATGACTTTGCGCTACCAAGCGTCCGCCGACACCGCCCATATGCAAGGTCTTATCGTCCAGCCGCTCGGCGTGCGCGAGCCTGACGACTTCAACGGAGCCTTTGCGGCGATGGACCGCGACAAGCCGGATGCGATTTTGATGGTCGCGGATGCGTTGACGGTCCTTAACCGAAAACGCGTCTTCGATTACGCATTTGCGCATCGGCTGCCCGCGATCTACGAATCCGACTCGTTCGCCCGCGAGGGTGGGTTGATGTCCTATGGCGCCGATGAGCGCGAGTCTTTGGTCCGCGCGGCCTCCATGGTCGATCGTATCTTCAAAGGCGCCCGTCCAGGCGATATTCCTTTCGAGCAGCCGACGAGGTACCTTTTCGTCATCAACCTGAAAACAGCGAAGGCGATGGGACTCGAACCGCCCGTGACCCTACTCGGCCTTGCCGACGACGTGATCGAGTGACGATCCGCGATTCAATCCGCTCATTTGGCTCGGCCGCGCCGGTTGCGAAGGCGAGCGCGCCACGGCCCGCATCGCGCCGCGTATGGCGTGCGCCCCTTGCCGCAAAACTTGCCGCGGCGCTGATCGGATTGGTCATACTCGTACTCTTGGTCGACGGCGCCATTAATACCTGGCTGAACTATAATGAGGCCAAGCGAGCTGCGTTGGAGGTTCAAGAGGAAAAAGCGCGATCGGCCGCTGTTCGGGTCGACGAATTCCTCGCTGAAATCGAGACTCAACTCGGATGGACAACCGGCGTCGAGTGGCGGCGCGCTCAGCCTGATCAACGGCGCTACGATTTTGTTCGGCTCTTGCGGCAAGTCCCGGCGATCACCGAGCTGTCCTATCTCGACGGCCAGGGGAAAGAGCAGCTCAAAGTCTCCCGGCTCGAGCCGGATTCGATCGGCAGTGACAGAGACCTTTCGAAGGATCCGCGCTTCGTTCAGGCCATTGCCGACAAAATATGGTTCGGTCCGGTCGAGTTTCGGCGCGGCTCCGAGCCCTACATGACGATTGCGCTCGCCCATGTTGGCCGAGATCCTGGCGTGACGGTCGCCGATGTGAATTTAAAGTTGATCTGGGACGTCGTCAGCGCCATCCGCGTCGGCGAAAAAGGTTACGCCTATGTCGTCGACGACAAGGGTCGGTTGATCGCGCATCCCGACCTCAGCCTGGTGCTGGGCAATACCGATTTCTCGCATCTGCCGCAGGTCAAACAGGCTCTCGACAGCCAGGTCCCTGCCGAACCGCGGGCGCCGGCGATGGCGGCGCCCCGGGTCGGCATGGCCGAGATCGCGACCGCCTTTGACGGCGGTTCTGTTCTTACCGCCTATGCCGTTGCGCCGCGGACCAATTGGATCGTCTTCGTACAGCAGCCTGTCGCCGAAGCCCTCGCCTCGGTCTATCGCTCACTGCTACAAACGCTCGGACTGCTGGGGATCGGCCTACTCCTTGCCTTGATCGTTGGCGGCCTCCTGGCGCGTCGAATGGTCGTTCCGATCCGCCGGTTGCAACAAGGCGCTGAGAAACTGGGCGCTGGCGATTTGTCGCAACGGCTTGACATTCATACCGGAGACGAGATCGAGACCCTCGCCGATCGCTTCAATCAGATGGCGGAGAGAATCAAGGACAGCTACGCGACGCTAGAGGCTAAGGTCGAAGCGCGCACCGCGGACTTGAACGAAGCGCTGCAACAGCAAACCGCGACCGCCGACGTGCTAAAAGTCATCAGTCGTTCGGCCTTCGACTTGCAAGCCGTATTCGACACGCTTCTATCGACTGCGGTCGATCTCAACAGCGCCTACTCGGGCGCGATCTGCGTACGCGACGGAGACGTTTTTCGATACAGGGCGAGGCGTGCTCACGGTTCGGATGATCGGGTCTACCGTTATCTCCTGGATCATCCCGCAACGCCTGGTCGGTCAACGATTGTCGGACGTACGATCCTTTCCGGTCATGTCGAGCAAATCCCGGACATTCTCAAGGACGAAGAATACGCAGTTCCCACGGCGGCGCTCGGCGATCCCGCACGGGCTATGCTGGGCGTGCCTCTTATCGGCAAGGAACGCGTAGAGGGTGCGATCGTCCTCACGCGGCTCGAGCCCGGCCTCTATTCAAAAAGTCAGATCGAGACGTTGAAGACATTCGCCGACCAGGCCGTGATCGCCATCGAAAATGCGCGGCTGCTGGATGAGGTCCGGGCCAAAACCACCGATCTTGAAGAGGCGCTCGAACGCCAGACGGCGACCTCCAAGATTCTCGCGGTGATCGCAAGCTCGCCTGCCGACGCGAGCCCTGTGTTCGAGGCTATCGCGGAGAGCGCGAACGCGGTCGTACGCGGCCATTCAACTGCCGTGTTCCGCTTCATCAAGGATCGCGTCCATCTGATGGCGCTCACGCCGACGACGCCCGCGGCCGACGAAACGTTGCGCGCGACCTTCCCACTCGCGCTTGCCGAGTT
>JASLHV010000225.1 GCA_030153205.1 Roseiarcus sp.
GGACCGACATCGGCTTCGATCGCGCGACGCCAGACATGGGCGATCATCGGCTCGCCGTGAATCAGGGCCAGCGGTTTGTTTGGCAGGCGCGTCGAGGCCATGCGGGCGGGAATGATGACGATCGGGCTCGACATGGCGGGGGAAACGTAAGCGCTTCAAGCGCCTCAAGGAGGGACGAAGGGCCGCGGTTATACGTGTTGCCAAGGCCCGCGCAAAGCGGGTAATCAGGGCGTGAACGCCGGCGCGCGATCCGCCGCCGGAAACCTAAAAAAGCTGGGGCCAAGCCGAGCATGGAGACGACGACTTCCAACAAGATCGCCTTGGCTGTGCTCGGGGCGCTTTTGCTGACCATGGCGCTGGGCGTTTTCACCAACGCCGTCTTCGCGCCCCATCATCCGCTCAAGGCGGGCTGGGATCTTCCGGCGCCGAAGGAGACCGAAGCTGCGAGCGCCGCCGCGCCGGCCGAAGCCGATCCGCCGCTGCCGCCCCTGCTGGCGAAAGCCGATCCCAAGAAGGGCGAGAACGACACCAAGCCGTGCCAAGCCTGTCACGATTTCGCGAAGGACGGCAAAGCCAAGGTCGGACCGCCGCTCTATGGCGTCGTCGGCCGCAAGATCGCGTCCGTGCCGGGCTTCGCTTATTCCGACGTCCTGAAGGGCATGGGCGGCGAGTGGACGTATGACAAGCTGTTCCAGTTCATCAAGGGACCGCAGGCGATGGAGCCAGGCACCAAGATGACCTTCCCCGGCGACAAGGACGCGCAGCACCGCGCCGACATCCTCGCCTATCTGCAATCGCTGTCGGATAGTCCGGTACCGTTCCCGAAGTAAGAGCGGATTGAACGCCGCTCGCTGAAGGAAGCAACCTCAGCGGGCCCCTCCCTTACGCACCCTGCTTCGCTGGAGAGGGGATCTCGCCGCAGAGCTTGTACTTTCGTCATTTTGACGTAGGCGGACGGCAAGCGCGCAAGAATCGCTCACGACGAGCTTAGTTGGCCGTTATCCGTCTTTTCTCGATGGGCTGGTTGCGCTTTCGTGACCGCGAGGAATCTCGTGTTTCCGTTTCCCCTAAAAGACGTGGGATTCCTCCCAATCGAAAAAGTTGTTTCTGAAAATCGGAAACACTGATATGATCGCTCTCCTGTCACTGCTTGAATGAAGTCGCCGCAAAGCGAGCAATCCGGACGCCAGGAGTTTTTTTCGAATTTTCGTCCTCCAACCCATTGATATCACTGGAATCCGCAAAACTCGAGTTTGGAATAATTTGGAGGCCGACCTGAAAGCCTTCGCCATCCTCGAGCATTTCGGCCGTGCCGCCGCTCAACGCTGTTCGGTCCGATACGCGTCCGGCGATCAGGGCCAAACGAGATCGGACAATGCCCTGGTTATGGAGATGGCGAAGACTAAAGGCGGGCTCTCGACAATCGAGAGAATGTGATCGCGATACGAATAGATGTCGGCGCTCGTACCGTCGGCCGTTACGTCGCTGTCAAGTTCGACGATTAATCGTAAGCCCGCGAGGCGACAGAGCGGCGCCCGCTTCGGAAGCGGGGATTGTCATGAACGTAATGGCGGCGTCGGCGCCCGAACTGCAAATGCGCGAACGCACAGTCCAGGAATGGATTGACGAGCGCCCGATTTGGCCCGACGGCACCAGCCTGCCCACCTCGCCGATGACGAGCATGCAATGGCTCATCTGGGGTCTCGCCGCCGCGGGCAAATTTTTTGAAGGTTTCGTCGTGTTCATGACCGGCGTCGCCTTGCCGCTAATCTCGGCCGAGTTCCACATTGGCAAAGCCGAGCACGGCATTATCAGCGCCGCGAGCCTGTTCGGCATTCTGATCGGCGCGGTGGCGCTCGGCGGTCTTGCCGACCGCTTCGGCCGCAAGCCGATGTTCATCATCGAGATGGTCATTTTCTGCGTGTTCTTGGCGCTGCTCTGCGTCGCGCCGAATTTCCTCATGCTTGCGATCTTCTTGTTCTGCCTCGGGCTTGCGCTGGGCTGCGACTACCCGACCGCGCATATGATCATTTCGGAGAGCATACCGAGCCTCGCCCGCGGCAAGCTGGTGCTCGGCGCCTTCGCGTTCCAAGCCATTGGCGCCTTGGGCGGCACGGCGGTCGGCTATGGCGTGCTGGCGACATTGCCGGAACTCTCGGCCTGGCGCTGGATGTATGCGTCGGCGCTGATCCCGGCGATCCTCGTGCTGGCGGGACGCTTCTATATTGTCGAGAGCGCCAATTGGCTGTTCGCACAAGGTCAAAAAGACCGCGCGGAGGCCGCCGTCCAGCGACTGCTCAAGCGAAAGCCGCAATACCCGAACAATATCGCTCTGGCGGCGCGGACGGGCGCCGCCGAAGGTCACGGCGGTGGAACCTCCTATGCGGCGCTTTTCGACAAAGCGAACATCCGCGCCACGATCCTCGCTTCCGTACCCTGGTTCCTCCAGGATCTCGGCACGTATGGAATCGGCATATTCACGCCGACGATCCTTGCCGCCGCCGTCGGCGCCACAGAAGACCATGCGCGCTCGATCTCCGACGTCATCGCCAACGATATCACTGCCGCCAAGGGCGCAGCGCTGATCACGACCTTGCTCATCATCGGCATTGCCTTCGCCGTCTTGCTTGCGGACGTTCTCGGCCGTATCCGCCTGCAAGTGCTGGGCTTCATCGGATGCGCGGCCGGGCTATTTCTGGCCTCGCTCTCCTCGGCGACTTCGGGGGGCGCCAAGACGCTGTTGATCTTCGCCGGCTTCATGCTGTTCAACTTCATGACCAACCTCGGTCCCAATGCGCAGACGTACCTGCTTGCCGGCGAGGTTTTCCCGACGCGCATCCGCGGCAAAGGCGCTGGTTTCGCCGCCGCCTTCGCCAAGGTCGGCGCGGTGCTGACCGCCTTCATGTTTCCGATCCTGCTCGAGTCGATCGGCACGATCGCCCTGTTGTATGGGCTGATCGTCGCCTCGCTCCTCGGCGCGGTCGTGACTTGGACGTTTCGGATCGAAACGACCGGCGTCAACCTCGATCAACTCGAGGCGAATTAGCTCATTTGCGCCGACCGGAGGAAAGTTCATGGCAATACGCTTCAAAGCGATCGTCGTGGCGACCGCGATCGCCGCTGGCTCGGCCCAGGCATCGGCTGACCCTGTCGCCCTAAAAGAAACCGGCTCGACGCTGATTGAGCCGCTCTTCAAGGTTTGGGCGGCGGACTATGCCAAGAGCCGCCCTGACGTGAACGTGACGACGGCGGGAACCGGCTCCGGCGAAGGCATGGCGCAGGCTTTCTCGGGCGCCGCGCAAATCGGCGCGTCAGACGCCTATATGACCGACGACCAGGCCGGCGACCATCCAGGCTTCGTCGATGTGGCTCTGGCGATCTCCGCGATGACCATCAACTACAATCTGCCCGATCTCGCCGCGCCGCTGAAGCTCGATGGGCCGACGCTTGCGGGCATTTACATGGGCGCGATCCGTTCGTGGGACGATAAGGCGATCGCCGCGCTCAATCCCGGCGTGTCGTTGCCCCATCACGACGTCATTCCGGTACATCGCACCGATGGCTCCGGCGACACTTTCATCTTCAGTCAGTACCTGTCCTTCGCCACGACGACGCGCGAGGACGATGTCATTACGCTCATTGCAATGCCGAACGGCTCATGGGGCGATCGTATCGGCTATGGGACGACGATCGATTGGCCGAAAGTTAGCGGCGCTCTCGAAGCGACGGGCAATGACGGGATGGTGGAGACGCTCGGCAAGACGCCCTATGCGATCGGCTATGTCGGCCTCTCCTTCATTGAGAAAGCTACTCAAGCCAAGCTCGGCGTCGCCGCAATGCGCAGCTACTCCGGGCAATTCCTGCAACCGACGGCCCAAACGGTCACCGCGGCCGCCGCATCATTGACGCCGCGCACCCCTGCCGACGAACGGCTGACCCTTGTCAACGCGCCGGGCGCCGATTGCTACCCTCTGATCAATTACGAATATGCGGTCGTCGCGAAGCGGCAGGCCGATCCCAAGACCGCGGCCGCCATCCGCGATTTCCTGCAATGGGCGATCGCCCCCGACGAGGGCAACGCCAGGCGTCTTTCGGATGCGCATATGATTGCGCTGCCGGCCCCGATTTGGGCCAAGAGCCACGATCAGATCGACAGCATACAATAGGCCGCAGCCCAGCTTTCCGGCGCGCGGAGAGCGAGCTGGGCGAAGGCGTTGGCGGATGCCTGCACATTTCTGTTTCTAAAAAACAGAAAGTACCGTATCATTGGCGCTGGCTCGCGTTTGTCGCCGGCGGCTTTAAAAAATTCTTTGCGGAGAAAATGAGGTTTCTTGAGAAGGCTCGAAATGCGGAAATTGCCGTCTCCGGTTCCTAGCAAAATCAAGAACTTAGCGCGTCGCCGGGAAGGCCTTTGCCTGCTGGTCGGCAGGCAAAGGCGCGAAAACGGCAGGAATGCTTCCGAGTGGAAATTGCGGGGACGGTACAGTTGAAGATGGAGAGCGCCCTGTCTCATGCGTAAAGGGAAGGCAAGGTACGCGCTCTTGCCTCCTCGCGCGAATGCGGTTCAACTGCTCTCAAACAAGACCATAGGAGACGCCCTCGTGAATCTCGGCATGACGGAGAAGGTGAGGCCGCTGGTGGCGGCGGTGCGCGCGATGGTGCGCGACGACATCATGCCGCTCGAAGAAGAATACGAGGCCGAGGTCGGCCGTGGCGGCGATCGGTTCCAGCCGACGGCGCGAATGACGGAAATCCTCGAAGGGCTCAAGGCCAAGGCGAAGGCCAAAGGCCTATGGAACTTCTGGCTCACCGATTCCGACAAGGGCTATGGGTTGAGCACGGTCGAATACGCCTATCTCGCGGAGGAGATGGGCTGGTCGCCGCACGCTTCGGAAGTCTTCAATTGCTCGGCGCCGGACACCGGCAATATGGAGGTAATCGAACGCTTCGGCTCTGCCGAGCATAAGGCGCGCTGGCTGCCCGATCTTCTCGAAGGCCGCGCGCGTTCGGCCTATCTCATGACCGAGCCCGGCGTCGCCTCTTCCGATGCGACCAATATCGCCTTGGACGCCAAGCTGGTCGGCGACGAATGGGTCTTGAACGGCGAGAAATGGTGGTCGTCCGGCGCCGGCGATCCGCGCTGCTCGCTCTATATCGTGATGGCGCTGACCGATCCGGACGCAGAGAAGCGCCACAGCCGGCATTCGATGCTGCTCGTTCCTGCCGCGACGAAGGGAATCGAAAAGCTGCGCGCGATGAAGGTCTATGGCCATGACGACGCGCCGCACGGGCACTTGCATATCCGCTTCAAAGACGTACGCGTGCCGAAGGACGCGATCGTCCTCGGCCGTGGCCGCGGCTTCGAAATCGCGCAAGGGCGGCTCGGGCCGGGCCGCATTCACCATTGCATGCGCGCGATTGGCCAGGCGGAGCGCGCGCTCGAAGCCATGTGCCGGCGCGCGCAAACGCGCGAGGCTTTCGGCGCCAAGCTGATCGATCTCGGCGCCAATTACGACATTATCGCCGAGGCGCGCATGTCGATCGAAATGGCGCGGCTTTTATGCCTGAAAGCGGCTTACGCCATGGATACGCAAGGCGCGCGGGCGGCGGCGCCTTTGATCTCCCAGATCAAGGTCGTCGCGCCGCGGGTGGCGCTGAAAATCATCGACGAGGCGGTGCAGATGCATGGCGGCGCCGGCGTCAGCCAGGACACGCCGCTCGCCAATATGTGGGTCCATGTCCGTACGCTGCGTCTCGCCGACGGGCCTGACGCCGTGCATCGGCGCGTCATCGCCAAGACGGAGCTCAAACGCTATTCGAACAAGCCGCCGGCCTAGGGGGAAGACATTGGCTTGCGAAACCACTCCGTCACTGCGAGGAGCCATAGGGCCTGCCAATCGCGCCCGTCCTATGAACGCCTGGCCGAAGGCCTGGCTATGGCGACGAAGCAATCCAGGAACTACCGCGGTTCATGGGTTGCTTCATTTCGCTCGCAATGATGGGCGCGTGTTTCGCCAATGACCGCAGATCCTGCCCCTACCCCGCTGCCGCTCGACGCCGCGGCCGTCGAGACATGGGCCAAAGCCCATGTCGACGGTTTTCGCGGGCCGATTGTCGCGACGAAATTTCCGACCGGCCAATCCAACCCGACGTACCTTATCGAGACGCCGGCGCAAAAATACGTGCTTCGCCGCAAGCCGCCGGGCAAGCTCTTGAAGTCGGCGCATGCCGTCGATCGCGAGTTCCGCGTTCTGAGCGCGCTTCATAAGGTCGGCTTTCCGGTCCCGCATCCTCTCGCGCTCTGCGAGGACGACAGCGTCATCGGCTCCGCTTTCTATGTGATGGAGCATGTCGACGGCCGTATCTTTTGGGACCCCGCCCTGCCGGACCTCGCCTACGAAGATCGGCGGCCGATCTTCGACGCGATGAGCGGGACTCTCGCGGTTCTGCACAAGGTCGATGTCGCGGCTGTCGGGCTTTCCGACTACGGCAAGCCGGGCAATTATTTCGCCCGGCAATTGCAACGCTGGGGCGACCAATATCGGGCGAGCGAGACAACGACAAACGCCGATATGGACCAGGTCATGATCTGGCTCGCTGCCCATGCCCCGGCCGACGACGGGCGCGTCACCTTGGTCCATGGCGACTACCGCCTCGACAATATGATTTTCGATAAGACGCGGCCGCAGCTCGCCGCCGTGCTCGATTGGGAACTCTCGACGCTTGGCCATCCCTTCGCCGATATCGCTTATCAATGCATGCAATGGCGGCTGCCGGCCGCAGATGGCGATACGGCGCGGATCGGCGTTTCGCGCAGCCTCGGCGGCGTTGACCGCAAGGCGATCGGCGTACCGACCGAAGCCGAATATGTCGCGAGCTATTGCCGAAGCGCTGGAATAGACGGCGTACCAGACTGGGAGTTCCTGCTCGTCTTCAGCTTCTTCCGCTACGCCGCCATCGCGCAAGGCGTCTACAAGCGCGCGCTCGACGGCAATGCGTCGAATCCGATACGCGGCCGCAAGCTCGGGGAGGCGGTGCCGCAAATCGCAAGGCTCGCAGCGGAGATTGTCGAGAAGGGGGCGTAGCCAGGACGGCGCCTAGCCTTTGCTCTTCTGGTACACGTCGACGTACACGGCGGCCAGCAGCACCAAGCCCTTGACCACCTGCTGCCAGAAGATGCCGAGACCGATCAGCGACATGCCGTTGTTCATGACGCCCATGAACAGCGCGCCGATCACCACGTTCATCACCTTGCCGACGCCACCCGAGGCCGACACGCCGCCAATGAAGCACGCCGCGATGACGTCGAGCTCGAACGAATTGCCGGCGCTCGGCGTCGAGGAGTTCAATCGCGCCGCGACAACGAGGCCGGCGAGGCCCGCAAGCAGGCCCATGTTTACGAAGGTCAGGAAGATCAGGCGCTCGGTCTTCACGCCGGAAAGCTGCGCGGCGAGCCGATTGCCGCCGAGCGCATAGATACGACGGCCGACCACCGTTCGGGTCGTTACGAAAGCGTAGAGCAAGGTCAACAAGGCCATGATGACCAGGATGATCGGCAGACCCTTGTACGCCGCGAGCTTGTACGCGACGCCGATAATGATGATCGCGAACACGGTGTTCTTGACGATCAGCAACAGGAGCGGCTCCGCCTCCATGTTTTCGCGTCGCGCCCGCCGCCACGAACGCAGCGACAATGCAAACATCGCGAGCGCACCGAGGACGCCGATCAGAATGGCAATGATGTTCACCTGGCCCAGATACGGTCCCGCGTCGAATTCGAGATCGGGCATGAAGCCTGATGCGATGTTCTGGAAGCCGCGCGCAAAGGGGCCGACAAACTGACCAAGCAGCAGATTGCCGGTCAGGCCCCGAAAGATCAGCATCCCGCCGAGCGTGACGATGAACGAGGGGATGCGCGCATAGGCGACCAGCACGCCCTGCGCGGCGCCGATCGCGCCGCCGATGACAAGGCTCAGAACGATGACGATCGGATAGGGCCACTTCGCATAGACCATCAGCGAGCCGGCGACGGCGCCGACGAAGCCGACGGTCGCGCCGACCGAGAGATCGATATTGCCGCCGACGATGACGAGCAACATCCCCAGCGCCATGATGACGACATAGGAATTCTGCATCACCAGATTCGTGATGTTGCCCGGCGCGACCGAGGCGTGGTCCTCGGTGATGAAATAGAAAAAAGCGACGATCAGCAGCAAAGACGCCAGCAGACCATAGTCGCGGAGGTTGTCCTTCCAGAGCTCCGACCGCATCTCTTTCGTTGCGGAGGTGTTGGGGGCGACGGCGGGCGCGCTCATTGTCTGGTCCCGTACTGGCGCATGATCGACGCCATGATCTTCTCCTGACTGGCTTCCTTGGCCGGCATTTCGTCGACGAACCGGCCCTCGTTCATGACATAGATGCGATCGCAAACGCCGAGCAGCTCAGGCATTTCCGAGGAAATGACGATAACGCCTTTTCCCTGCGCCGCCAGATAGTTGATGATCCCATAGATTTCATATTTCGCGCCGACGTCGATGCCGCGCGTTGGCTCGTCGAGTATCAGCACCTTCGGCTCGGTGAACAGCCATTTCGACAAAACGACCTTCTGCTGATTGCCGCCAGAAAGGTTGATCGCGCGCTGATGAATGCTGGGCGTGCGGATGCGCAAAGCCTGACGATAGCGGCTCGCGACGGACACTTCGCGGGCATCGTCGATCACGCCATTATGCGAGATGCCCTGCAGATTGGCGAGCGTGATGTTGGTGCGCACTTCCTCGGTCAATACGAGGCCGAGCATCTTTCGGTCCTCGGTGACATAGGCGAGGCCGGCGGCGATCGCCTTCTCGATCGAAGAAAGGTCAAGCGAACGCCCCTCGAGCGTCGCGTTGCCGCGGATGTTGCGGCCGTAGGCGTGGCCGAACACGCTCATGGCGAGCTCGGTACGTCCTGCGCCCATCAGGCCGGCGATGCCGACAACCTCGCCACGCCGCACGTTGAGGCTCACGCCCTTGATGACCTCGCGGCCCGCATGGAGCGGATGCTCGACGCGCCAATCGTCGACGCGGAACAGTTCCTCGCCGATCGTCACGCTGCGCGGGGGATAGCGGTCCGTCATTTCGCGGCCGACCATGCCCTTGATGATACGGCCCTCGCTGATCGGCTCCTTGCGGCAATCGAGCGTCTCGACGGTCGAACCATCGCGGATGATGGTGATCTTGTCGGCGACCTTCGCGATCTCATTGAGCTTGTGCGAGATGAGGATCGAGGTCATTCCCTGCGACTTGAATTCGAGCAACAGGTTCAACAAAGCCGCGCTATCGGCCTCGTTGAGGCTCGCCGTCGGTTCATCGAGAATGAGCAACTTCACGTCTTTGGCGAGCGCCTTGGCGATCTCGACCAATTGCTGCTTGCCGACGCCGATATTGGTGATCAGTGTATTCGGCGATTCGCGCAAACCGACTTTCGCCATCAGTTCGCGTGCGCGGCGGAAACATAGCGTCCAGTCGATCACGCCGCCCGACGCTGTCTCATTGCCGAGGAAAATATTTTCGGCGATCGATAGTTGCGGCGCGAGCGCAAGCTCTTGATGGATGATGATGACGCCGAGATGTTCGCTGTCGCGGATCGAAGCGAACGTGCGGACCTCGCCCTTGTAGACAATGTCGCCTTCGTAAGAGCCGGCAGGATGCACGCCGGAAAGCACTTTCATCAGCGTCGACTTGCCAGCGCCGTTCTCGCCGCAGATCGCATGAATCTCGCCTTCCTCAACGACGAGATTGACGTTGCTGAGCGCCTTCACGCCTGGAAACGTCTTGGTGATGTTCCGCATTTCCAGAATTGCGGGCATACGTCGCTCAACCCTCCCGAGGCCTCAATCTAACCGCAATCCGCAATCGAGCGCCAGAGACAAAAAGGCCCCCGCGAACGGGGGCCTTCATGTTTACGTGACTTAAAGCTTACTGGAGCTGCTCAGCCTTGTAATAGCCGGTGTCGACCAGCGCCGCCTTGACATTCTCGGCGGTCACCGGGACCGGCTTCAACAGGTACGAGGGAACGATCTTGACCTTGTTGTTGTAGGTCTTCGTGTCGTTGATCTCCGGTTGTTTGCCCGAGAGCACGGCGTCGACCATGTTCGCGGACACTTTGGCGAGATCGCGGGTGTCCTTGAAGATCGACGAATATTGCTCGTGCGCGAGAATCGACTTGATAGAGGGAATCTCGCAGTCTTGGCCAGAGATGATCGGGAACGCGGTGCCCGATGTGCCGTACCCGACGCTCTTCAGCGCAGCCAGAATGCCGATCGACAGGCCGTCATAGGGCGACAGAACCGCGTCGACATGCTTCTTGGCGTAGTAGGCGGAGAGGATGTTCTCCATGCGTGACTGGGCGGTGGCGGCGTCCCAGCGCAGCGTCGCGACCTTGTCCATGCCCATCTGCTTCGATTGGACGACGAGGGTGCCTTTGTCGATGAGCGGCTTCAAGACGCTCATCGCACCGTCGTAGAAGAAGAAGGCGTTGTTGTCGTCGGCCGAGCCGCCGAACAATTCGATGTTGAACGGACCTGTCTTGCCCTTGTCGATCCCGAGACCTTGGACGATGGTTGTCGCCTGCTCTACGCCGACCTGAAAGTTGTCGAAAGTCGCGTAATAATCGACGTTCGGCGACCCGACGATCAGGCGGTCATAGGAAATGATCTTGATGCCGGCGTCGGCCGCCTTCTGCAGCGCGTCCGACAGCGTCGTGCCGTCGATGGCGGCGATCACCAGCACCTTTTCCTTCTTGGTGATCATGTTCTCGACCTGCGAGAGCTGGGTCGGAATGTCGTTGTCGGCGTATTGAAGGTCGGTCTTGTAACCCTTGGCTTCGAGGGTCTTGACCATATTGTCGCCGTCGGCGATCCAGCGCGCCGAGGACTTGGTCGGCATGGCGATGCCGATCGTACCTTTGTCTTCAGCATGGGCGAATCCGGCCATGGCGATGACGCCCATTGCGGCCGACGCCAGCAAAATCCTTAACTTCATATGTTTCCTCCTGGACAATTCAGTTCGCGACGCCGCTGCGCCCGTGACCCGACGAGACGCCGCCTGGACCGGACACAATCACAGCTCAGGGATACGCAACCCCGCGCCCCTTACTTTCAACCTGTAGAATATCGGGTATGACAGTCAAATACGAATAATGTCAGGAAATATACGCAATTGGTATATGGCTAATTCCGCCATGGGCCATCTCTCGGCGACGGGAGGCCCTAAACGCGCCGCGGTGGATTATCGTATTACAACAATGTAAAAACACTCGCCATATCCATGCGGTTTTGGTATCCATTCAACGCGCTTCGGGTGGAATATGCACGAATTGGCTGCCGATAGGCTTAACGGCGAGGGCGAGCCCACCAAACGGCGCGACGCCCTGCCGAGGAACCGGTTGAAGCTTTCGCATCTGCGCATGATCGTAGCGATTGAAGAGCACGAGATGATCAGCGCAGCGGCCCAAGCCACGAACATTTCCCAGCCGGCCGCCTCCCGCATGATCGCAGAAATGGAGGCGCTGCTCGACGCGCCTTTATGTGAGCGCCTAGCGCGAGGCGTCCGCCTGACGCCGCTCGGTCAATCCCTCGCCCGCCACGCCCGGTCGGTCCTGCTGCAATTGGAGCAAGCCGAGCGCGAAATCGTCGACTTGCGCGATGGGCGCGCAGGGTCAGCGGCGTTGGGCGCAGTCACTGGGCCGGCGATCGATCTTGCAGCGCCCGCAATCGCCAAATTGCGCGCCATTTATCCGAAGATCGAGCTCAGCATCAAAATCGACGCGAGCAACGTTCTCGCGCGCGATCTCCTCGCCGCGCGGCTCGACTTCATCATCGCCCGCGTGCCTGACGATCTCAATCCGCGCCTTTTCGACTGCTATACGATTGGCGTCGAGGAAGCCTGTCTGATTGTGCGGCGGGGTCATCCTCTATCCGGCCGTGGCCCGGTGTCGGTCAGAGATCTCAGCGCTTACGAATGGGTGATTCAGCCGCGCGGAACGCCACTGCGACGCACAATCGAGACGATGTTCCTCGCCGAGAACGTCCCGTTGCCCGAGCGCTTGTCGAATACGACGTCGCTGCTCCTAACGATGATCATGGTTGCGAAATCGAACGCCATCGCGCCGATGTCGATCGAAGCCGCGAAATTCATGGCGCAGGGCGGCGCGGATCGACCGATCGAAATCCTGCCGACCCGACGGCAAATCGTCGTTCAGCCGTACAGCCTGATCGCCGTGCGCAATCGCGCTTTGCCGCCGGCGGCGCAGTCGGTTTACGACTTCATTCGGCAAGAGGCCGTGGGACGCGTGGGCGGGGCTTAAGCCGCGATTTAGAAATCGTCGACGCCGAGCGCCCGTAGGCTTTCGGTCAATTGCAGCGACAAAGGCACGTTGAGGAACTCGCCCGTCGGCGTGGGTTGCAAGAACCATTTGTGATAGGTTGCGACCAATGCTCCTGTCGTCGCCATCGTCGTAAAGGCGCGGTCTACCGCCGCCGCCATTTCGGGATCTTCCTTTCGGAACATGATGCCGTAAGGCTCATAAGTAATGTAGTCCCCGACAACGGCGAGGCTATCCTGCGCCTTGTTGGCGGCGATAAAGCCGTAAAGCAGAGAATCGTCGGTCGCGAAAGCGTCCGCTTTGCCTGACATGAGCATATCGTACGATTCCTGGTGATCGCGCCCAACCACGATTGTCATCCCGATCTTATATTTGACGTTCAGCAGCCACATCGCCCTTTCGTTCGTGGTGCCGCTGGTCACGACCAGCGTCTTGCCTGCAAGATCGTGATAGGAGGCGATGCCGGAATCGCGCTTGACGAGAAGCTTCGTTCCGGCGACGAAAATGACCGGCGAAAAAGCTACGCTCTTCTGGCGCTCGATATTGCTTGTGGTCGAGCCGCATTCGAGGTCGACTTTGCCCGACGTCACCGCGTCGATTCGCGTGTCGGACGTCACGGATTGGTACCCGACGACGATCGGCGCGCCGTTCAGCTCACGCTTGATCTCGTCAACGACGCCAAGGCAGAGATCGATCGAATAGCCGATCGGCCGCCCGCCTTGCCTGACGAAGGAGAACGGGAACGACGCCTCGCGATAGCCGATCGTCACCGAGCCGGTATCCTTGACCTTCTTCAAGGTCCCAGAAAGAACGTCCGGCGAGTTGTTCTCGGTCACTGGCGGCGGCGCGGTCTTATCCTCGCCGATGAGATCTTCGGCGAGAGCCGGGCCGATATGGGGCATTGCGAGCATCGCGACAACAAGCGCGCGCTGTACTAAGAACTTAATCACAATCACGCCTCCATTGCCGCCGCGGGCAAAGCCCGAGCCGCTCTCTACGCTTCGGCGTTTTATCAGGCGGCTGCGGGCGCTGGCGTCGCGTCGGGAATCTCGTCCGTAGCCGGCCCAAGATCGCCTTCGAATTTGGCGACCGCGGCGGCGGCGAGCGAATTGCCGATGACGTTCGTCGCGCTGCGCCCCATATCGAGAAACTGGTCGATGCCGAGGATCAAAAGAAGCCCGGTCTCTGGAATGCCGAATTGTTTCAACGTCGCCAAAATCACGACCAGCGAGGCGCGTGGAACGCCGGCGACGCCTTTCGACGTCAGCATGAGCACCGCCGCCATGGTCAACTGTTTGGAGATCGGCATATCGACGCCATAGGCCTGCGCGATGAACATCGAGGCGAAGGTCGTATAGGCCATCGTCCCATCGAGGTTGAACGAATAGCCGAGCGGCAGTACGAAACTGCCGATCCGCCTGGACACGCCGAACTTCTGAAGCTGCTCGAGAATCTTCGGGTAGGACGCTTCCGAACTCGCGGTGGAGAAGGCGAGCAGGAAGGGCTCGCGCATCCGTCGAACCAAATCGGCCATCCGCGGTCCGACGACCACAAAGCCCACCGCAAGAAGAATGAGCCAGAGAATAAGGAGAGTCAGATAGAAGCCGCCGAGGAATTTCGCAAAATTGAGCAGGACGCCTGGCCCGGACTTGGTGATGACCGACGCCACCGAGGCGCAGACCGCGACCGGCGCGATCTTCATCACATAGCCCGTGATGTTCAGCATCATATGAGCAACATTGTCGGCTAGCTCGACCAAAGGCTTGCCGCGTTCGCCCATCGCCATGATGGCGACGCCCGCGAAAATTGAGAAGACGACAATCTGCAGGATTTCGCCGTCGGCTAGCGACTTGAACAGCGACGTCGGCACGAGATGGTCGATAAAATTATCAATGCTGAACGCCTGCGTCGTCAAATTGGCGGTGTTGGTTCCTTGATCGGCGATGGCGATGCCGACGCCAGGTTGCATGATGTCGACCATCAAGAGGCCAAGCAGCAGCGAGACGATCGAAGCCGAAACGAACCAGGCCATGGTCTTGGCGCCGACCCGCCCGACCGTCGCCGCGTCGCCCATATGACCGATGCCGACGACCAGCGTCGAAAGCACCAAAGGCCCAATGATCATCTTGATAAGCTTGAGAAAGACCGCGCTGACCAGCGACATATATTTGGCGACTTCCGCCGCCGTCGCCTTGTCAGGGAAGGAGTAGAAACAGGCCGTACCGAGAACAATGCCGAGTACGAGACCAATCATCACATAGATGAAATTCTTGTTCAAAGTACCCTCCTTCGCTCGGAGCATCGTCGATGCCGCCGCGCGTCCCCTCTTGTTCGCGCCAGTTCAGCCAGCCGATATTTAGCGGCGAGCGAAATACAAAAAATCCGAAACGCTTACATCGTAATCAAACCGTCAAACAGCCGAACTGGTCAAGCCGGGTTTTTGTGCGCCTCGCCATCAAATTTAGTCATCTGTGCATAAAGCAGCCTTTTGCGCGCGATGTCGATGGCGCGCGCTCCGAACGAGCCGGCTCTCGCCGATCTCGCTGCTTGGCTATAAGTAATTTCTGATGCGCCCCGCTCTCCTCGATCCCTTTTTCACCCCCGTCGCAACGCTGCCAGGCGTCGGACCGAAGAACGCCAAGCTTTTCGATCGGCTGCTCGCCCGCGACGGGCGTGGCGCGCTGATGCTCGATGTGCTGTTTCACCTGCCTTACGCGTCGCTTGACCGGCGCGCCCGACCAAAGATTCGCGACGCCGGGCGCGATCAGATCGCCACAATTGAAGTAAGGGTCGCCGAGCACCGGCCGCCGCCGAGCCCACGCTCCAAGGCGCCCTTCAAAGTTCTTGTCGAGGACGACACGGGCGATATCGAGCTTGTGTTCTTTCTGGCCAATGTCGACTGGATCAAAAAGATGCTGCCGCTCGGCGCGACGCGGTGGGTGTCCGGCAAGCTCGAACTTTGGGACGGCCATTTGCAGATGGTCCATCCCGACCGCGTCATGGACGCCGAGGCGCTCGCCAAGCTGCCGCCCGTCGAGCCCGTTTATGGCCTGACCGAGGGCCTTTATCCGCGCGTCATGGCGCGGGCGGCGCAAAGCGCGCTCCAGCGCGCGCCAGTTCTGCCTGAATGGGTCGAGGCGGCGACGTTGCGACGGCTCAGCGCGCCGAGTTTCGCCGAGGCGCTCGGCGCAATGCATTCACCGCAGAAGCCGAGCGACATCGATCCCGCAGGCCCGGCGGCAACACGCCTTGGCTATGACGAGCTCCTCGCCAATCAGCTTGCGTTGCTTATGGTGCGGTCGCGGATGCGCGATCTCAAGGGGCGCAGCAGCGCGAGCGAAGGGCTTTTGGCGAAAAAAATCGAAGCCGCCCTGCCCTTTTGTCTGACAAAGTCGCAGACGAAAGCGATTGCCGAAATACGCGCCGACGTCGTGTCCGAGAAAAGAATGCTCCGCCTTCTGCAAGGGGACGTCGGCTCCGGCAAGACGATCGTCGCGCTGATGGCCATGGCGGGCGTCGTCGAGGCTGGACGCCAGAGCGCGCTAATGGCGCCGACGGAGATACTGGCTCGGCAGCATTTCGATCGCATGCGCCCGCTCGCCGAAGCGGCGGGTTTGCGTATCGCCCTGATCACGGGCCGCGATAAAGCCTCGGAGCGCAATCGCGCGTTGGCGGCGCTCGCCGCCGGCGAGATCCATATCGCGGTCGGCACGCATGCGCTCTTTCAAGAGAGTGTTGTCTTCAAGGATCTCGGCCTTGCTGTTGTCGACGAGCAGCATCGCTTCGGCGTGCATCAGCGGCTCGCCCTCGCCAGCAAAGGCGAGGCGGCCGATCTCCTTGTCATGACGGCGACCCCGATCCCGCGCACTTTGGTGCTGACTTTTTTTGGCGACATGGACGTCTCGGCACTGACGGAAAAACCGCCGGGACGGACGCCGATCGATACCCGCGCC
>JASLHV010000321.1 GCA_030153205.1 Roseiarcus sp.
ACGCGCGAATTTCTCAATTCGGTTCTGCCGGCGTAAAACGTGCGGCCGTACGGGACGATCGTCGCCGATCAGTCCTTGCGACCAAAAGCTCGACGGAGTTTGCCCTTTGCCGTTTCGAGCGTGCGCTTGCGCTTCTGCGGCAGATTGCGGCCCGCTCTGTTGATGTAAAAGGTGAGCATAGACATCGCGGACCGAAACGGGCTTGATTTTCGCCGATGGCTCGCCTCCGCGGAGCGTTTGAGCGACTGGGCAATGTCCGACGCTGTGCCCTTGAAGACGCTCTGTTCAAGATCGAGCGCATCGGAATGTTTCGTCACCTCATTGGACCATCTGGTCGAATGTTTCGCCTTGACCATTTTTTCCTCCGTTTCTCCCCTTCGAGCGCTAATAACGGAGCCGACCCGGAAGAGTTTCCAGGTAGCGCGGCGGGTCTTACCGGCCGGAAGATCGGTTCGAAACCTCGATTTATGCGTGGCCCTAGCAGATGGCCGCAAGCGACTGATTAAGCGGGATAAATCTTTGTTCTGAGTCGCTACCCGGGCAAACGCGTCGGGAACAAAAGAGCCGCAACGCGGTTCGTCCCGTGTTTCGCGATGACGCTGTTCCTTCCCATCTCTAAATAGGGGCACGACGTGACGGCCGATCCAGACACACGCGCTCCGTCGGATGAACGCATCGAAGTCGGCGGCGACGAACGTAAACGACCTGTGGCGCGCGCTCCGCGCCGAAGAAGGCCGATCGATGACGCCGGCCTCGTCGTCGATGAGAGGCGCGATTTTTCCGATCGACGCGAGCGCCAGAGTCCAGATGATGAAGCCGATGAAGCGACGGATGAGCGCGATCAAGGTCAAGAAACTTTCTGGTCGAAAGTCAAAAGACACTGGGTCATATCGTCGATCATTGTAATCATCGTGATCGCCGCCATCGTCGTAGCGATCCTATGGTGGTTAAACGCTCGCCACTTTGAGAATACCGACGACGCGTTCATCGACGGGCGACCGAGCGCTGTCAGCCCGCAAGTCAGCGGCGCGATCGTCAAAGTTCCAGTCACAGACAATCAGATCGTCGAACCCGGCGACTTGCTCGCCTCAATCGACGATCGCGACTACCAGGCCTCTCTCGCTCAAAGCCAGGCGCAAGTCGCCCAAGCGAACGCGACGATCGCCAATGCGGATGCACAAGCCAGCGCGCAACAATCGCATATCGATGCGATGTCCCGTCAAGTTGCGCAAGCGCAGGCCGCGCTATCCTTCTCAAAGGACCAGGACGCGCGCGCTCAGGAGCTCGTCAAAACGGCGGCCGGTACGGTTCAGCAAGCTCAGCAAACGGCGTCCGATCTCAAGCAAAAACAGGCCTCGTACGACGCGGCTGAGGCCAGTCTGTCGGAAGCGCAAAGGCAGCTTTCGGTCCTAGCCGCGCAGCGTCAAAGCGGCGAAGCGCAATTAAAACAGGCCGAAGCACAAAAGGCCCAAGCTGAAGCCAATCTTTCTCGGGTCCAATTGGTCGCGCCGTTCAAGGGCCGCGTCACCAAACTGACCGCAGCCATAGGCGCCTACGCAACGCCTGGCCAGGCCTTGATGATGATCGTACCTCTCGACGTCTGGGTCACCGCAAATTTCCGGGAGACCCAGCTAACCGACATGCGTCCCGGGCAACCGGTGACGATCGGCGTCGATGCTTATGGCCGCAGCTTCGCCGGTCACGTCGACAGCATTCAGGCCGGCAGTGGCACAGCTTTCAGTCTCCTGCCGGCCGAAAACGCCACCGGCAATTATGTGAAAGTTGTGCAGCGGGTTCCCGTCAAAATCGTCTTCGACAAATTACCCGATCTCGAGCTCGGGCCCGGCATGTCCGTGACGCCTTCGGTAAAGGTGCGATGAGCGGCGGCGTCGATCGCGACTGGACGAAAGCAAGATCCGCGGCCGGCGCCCGCAATCCCTGGATCATTGCCTGGATCTTGTCCATCGCCACTTTTATGGAAGTGCTCGATACGTCGATCGCTAACGTCGCCCTGCGCTATATCGCCGGATCTCTCTCGGTCAGCGTTGACGAAAGCACCTGGGTGATCACCAGTTATCTGGTCGCTAACGCTGTCATTCTGCCGATCAGCGGTTGGCTCTCCCAGGTCATTGGACGCAAGCGCTTTTACATGCTGTCGGTAGCCTTGTTCGCGCTGAGCTCCCTTCTCTGCGGATTGGCGCCCAATCTGCAAATGCTGATCGCTGCGCGTATTTTCCAGGGAATAGGAGGCGGCGGTCTTGCGCCCAGCGAGCAATCGATGCTCGCCGATACTTTTCCGCCATCGAAGCGCTCGCAAGCTTTCGCGCTTTATGGCGTGGCGGTGATCGTCGCGCCCGCCTTGGGTCCGACGATCGGGGGTTATATTTCCGATAATATATCCTGGCATTGGATCTTCTTTATCAATGTCCCCGTCGGTCTTATTTCCTTGGCGCTGGTCGCTCTTTTTGTCGACGAACCCCAGGTTTTGGAGAAAGAACGACAAGCGCTTTGGCGCAAAGGCCTCAAAATCGATTGGATCGGTTTCGTTCTCGTGGCTCTTTTCCTCGGCTTTCTCGAGATCGTACTCGATAAGGGGCAAGAGGATGATTGGTTTAATTCCAACTTCATCATCACATGCGCCATCGTTTCATTCGCTGCATTTCTCGCCTTCGTGCCTTGGGAGCTGACCCGAAAAGATCCCATTGTCGACATTCGCCTGATCGGGCGGCGCCAGTTTGGCGCCTCGTGGGTGGTAATGCTCGCCGTCGGCGCGATTTTGTTCAGTTCGACGCAATTTATGCCGCAAATCCTTCAGGAGAATTTTGGATATACCGCCACTTGGGCGGGTCTGTCGCTGATGCCCGGCGGCTTTACGGCGCTGGTCATGATGGTGATCGCCGGCCAGGTCAGCCGCTACATTCAGCCGCGTTATCTCATGGCGGGCGCGCTCGCCTTTATCGGCTTGGCGATGTACCATTTTACAAACCTGACGCCCGACGCCAATTTCGGCTGGTTCGCCGAGGCGCGCATGTTCCAGATGGCGGCGCTGCCTGTGCTATTTTTGACGATCACCAGCTTTTCTTATGTAGGCCTGCCACCAGGAGCGTCGGGACAGGCTGCGGCGCTGATCAATGTGGCCCGTAATCTCGGCGGCAGTATCGGAGTCTCGGCGGCTCAGACGCTTCTCGCGCAGCGTGAGCAATTCCATCAATCACGGCTTGCCGAAAGACTCTTCGACTCATCGAGCGTCTACCGGCAAACGCTCAAGCAGGTCTCCACTTTTTTTACGCAACAAGGGACGAACGCCGGCGACGCGCAGCATCAGGCCGTTGGGTGGATCGGCCAGACGCTGACGAATCAGGCGGCTTATCTCTCCTATATCGACGTCTTCGCCGCGCTAGCGGTATTTGCTTGTCTGCTCATTCCCGTCGCATTCCTGCTGCAGAAGATTGATCTTCGATCGGCGCCCGCCGGTCATTAGGAGGGCGCCAAAGGCAGGGGGAGGCGTTGAATTCTTTGGAGGCCGTCATGGCGCCGCGATCGTTCTGGAAGGGCTATTTAAAGCTTTCGCTCGTGACATGCCCGGTCGCGATGGCTCCAGCGACATCTGAAAGCGAGAAGGTTCGCTTTCACATGTTGAACCGCAAGACAGGCAACCGGGTTCTTAGCGCCTATGTCGACGCTATTTCCGGAAAGCCGGTTGACGAGGATGACGAGGTCAAAGGTTATCAACGGGGCGAGAAGGATTATGTGATTCTCGAAGACGGCGAACTCGAGGAGGTCCAACTTGAAAGCGCGCGGACGATTGATATTGAAACATTTGCGCCAGCGGACAGCATAGAGTGGATTTGGTACGATAAGCCGCATTATTTGACGCCAGACGATCCCATCGGCGAACAGGCCTTTTCCGTCATTCGCGATGCGATGGAAAGCACCAAAACGGTCGGCATATCGCGGCTCGTCCTATACCGTCGTGAACGGGCGGTTCTGATCAAACCGCGCGACAAGGGCATTATCCTTTGGACGCTTCGCTACGGCGACGAAGTCCGCGATCCCAAGGATGTTTTTGGGAAAATCGCCGATCACAAAGTTGATCCAAAATTGCTGGCGCTCCTGACGGCTCTTATCGACGAGCGCACTAAGAAATGGAGCCCCGACATGGTTCGGGACCCGGTCCAAAGCCGGTTGCTCGATATAATCGCCTCCAAAAAGAAGAGCGGAAAACGCCCGGCCAAATCAAAAGCGCCGGCCACTGAAGAACGACCGAGCAATGTCATTAATATCATGGACGCTTTGCGCAAAAGCATTTCCAGCGAAAAGGGTTCTGCGAAACGCTAAGCTTTGCGTCGTCGCGTGGCCTTCGGCTTTTCCAATGGCGCTGCCGCCGAGCGAAATTCTGCCCAGGGATCGCGCTTTAACGAACTCAGCCGCGAGGCTGTATTCGCGACGGTAAAATAGGCGGGGCCGGGTGCAGAACTTAATTCGTCCCACGCAAGCGGCATGGAGACCGCTGCGCCGGGTCGCGCGCGGGTAGAATAAGGCGCGACCGCCGTTGCGCCGCGTTGATTGCGTAAATAGTCGATAAGAACCTTGCCGTGTCGTTTAGCCTTGGCGATCGTCGTAATAAATTTATCGGGACTGTCCGACGCCATGTCCTCGGCGATTGCTTTCGTGAACGCCTTGAGCTCCGGCCATTTGGCCTTCGCCTCAAGAGGCGAGACCACATGGAGGCCTTTCCCGCCGGAAGTCTTCACGAAGGCCACGAGCCCGGCGGCTTTTAACCGCTCGCGCATTTCCTCAGCGGCGGCGATGACCTCTGCCCATGGCACATCGTCGCCCGGGTCAAGGTCCATGATGACTATGTCAGGCCGCTCCCAGTCGCTCGCCATCGAACCCCAAGGATGGATTTCGAGCGCGGCGGACTGTACGAGTCCGATCAGGCCATCGAAATCGTTGACGCCGATGAGAGGCTCCTTCTCCTCCGGGTCTTTGAGAAGCGCGATGCGCGAATTAATTCCCTTCCATGGGTGCTTCTGAAAGAAGCTTGGACCTTTCACGCCATCGGGGCAGCGCACCAGCGCGAGCGCGCGACCCACAATGTAAGGCTCGATATAGCGCCAGACCTTGGCATAGTAGTCGGCGAGCCCCTGCTTGGTGACCCCCTCGTCCGGCCAATAGAGACGATCGGGGTGTGTCAGCTTGACCGCAGAACGCGTCGTGGCCGAGCTTCTTTGTTCGCTCTCGACATCCTTGCCGGCGCGCTTCGTAAGCTTTCCTTTCTTCGGCGATTTGCCGGCGCTCAGCCTTTCGACTTCCTCGATATCACGGCCGGTCTTCACGGACTCTGGATGCTCCACGAGAATATCGCGCGAACTTTCGGCTGCAGCGTATTCGTCATTGCCTTTGATCAGCAACCAGTTTTCTTTCTTCTCGCCCGCTTTCTTCTTCATACGCGCGAGATGCCAACGGCCGCGCAGTTTTTCGCCCTGTAGTTCGAAGTCCAAATGTCCCTTGGCGTAGCCGCGGCGCGGATCGCCGATGGGCGTCCATGCGCCGCGGTCCCAGACAATCACGGTTCCACCGCCATATTGACCGTTGGGGATCGTCCCTTCGAAATCGCCGTATTCGAGGGGATGGTCTTCGACATGGACCGCTAGGCGTCTTTCTCCGGGGTTTAGGCTTGGTCCGCGCGTCACCGCCCAGCTCTTTAGGACGCCATCCATTTCCAGACGGAAATCATAGTGTAGACGCGTGGCGTCGTGCTTCTGGACAACGAACTGATGCCCAGATTCACGCGCCTTTCGTCCCTTCGGCTCTGTCGTTGACGAAAAATCGCGTTTACGCCGGTAGGTGTCCAACGCCATGATCAGCTCGCTTTTTTCCGAGGAGCGGCGCGGCGCGTCTTGGTCGCTCGCCGCTTCGGTGCTTTCGCTGGTCCCGGCGCCGCCACCGCCGCGCCTTTCCTCCTCCCGGCGCTCTGGCGCAACGCATCAAGCAGATCGACCACGTTCTCGTCCTTCTTCCGCGCCGGCGGCTGGATGGTTTTGCCATCTATCTTCGCCTTGACGAGATCAGCCAAGGCAGCTTCGTAACGGTCATGGAACGCTGAAGGATCAAATGTGCCGCGCTTGGTTTTGATGATGTGCTCCGCAAGTTCGAGCATCTCGCCTTTAATTCTTGTTGCTGGGACCTTCTCGAAGGCCGTTTTTGCCGAGCGCACTTCGTAGTCAAAACTCAGCGTCGTCGCAATCAGGCCGCGATCCTCGGCGCGGATGAGGAGCGTTCGCAGGCGACGAAAGAGCACGGCTTGCGCGATTGCGGCGACCTGGCGTTTCCGCATGCCTTGGCGGATGAGAGCGAAAGTATCCTCGGCGTGCTTGTCGGCCGGCGCCAGATAATAGGGCTTATCAAAATAGATGTCGTCTATCTCATCGCATTCAATAAAGGATGAAATCGCCAGCGTCTTGTCGCTTTCGGGGACGGCTGAGGCGATCTCTTCCGTCTCCAAAGGGATGTATTCCCCTTTGGCCCGCTCATATCCCCTGATTTGGTCTTCATGCGGGACAGGTTTGCCCGTTTCATTATCGACGAAAATCCGGTGAACGCCGTGACCCGTGGCGCGATTGACGGTGTGAAGCGCGATATGGTCGTCTTTTGACGTGGCGGTATAGAGCGCGACAGGGCAGACTACTTCTGCGATTTTGAGGAAGCCCTTCCAATTTGCCCGGGGAGCCACTTTCCACTCGTCGCCAGCTTTTGCCGCCCAGGGGCGCGCAACGAGTTAAAACGATCCGGCGATCTATTTGTTCCTGGGTAGAGCCTCTCCGTCCCTTCGGTGAAGGGGCGTGTCAGATGCTCACCGGCGTCGGAGGCGGTAGGAAACTTGTCGCCCCGGTTCGGGTTGAAGGGGAAGCTCGAAAGGAACTAAGGAATCGCTCCGATGATCCGCAAACTGAAGTCAGGCGCGTATCGCCTCTATTCTCGAAAGACAGATCCCAAAACCGGCAGGCGGCGCAATCTGGGAACGTTTCGGTCAAGGGCCGCCGCGGAGAAGCACGAGCGTGCAGTGCAATATTTCAAACGGCATTAGGAGGGATCGGCGCGCGCATGCTGCGTCCTTCGTCGCCCTCTAGGAAAGGTCGATCAAAGCGATGCCGTCGGTTCTTGCGCGGGGAGCGGCGGCTTGACAGAATATGCGCGGCGGGCCGGGCGATCATGACCCGGCCGGCTACGCCGATGCTTAGACGCGCAAGACCGCATAGGCCCGGCCTTGCGGTTTCTCAATGTGCCGCGCGACATTATAGACGGGAGCGCCGCCCGGCGTACGTCCTTCGTAGGCCCCGCGATGCGCGTGGCCGTGCACCACAGCCCGTACCGGGAAACGATCAATCGTCTCGGCGAGCCGGGAGGACCCGAGAAAGGGAAAAATCTCAAGCGGCTCGCCGGCGACCGTGTCCACGATCGGCGCGTAGTGAAGAACGACCACCGCCCGTTCCGCGCGCACTTGCCGCATGGCGTTTTCGAGACGGATCGCTTCGCTGACGCTCTCGGCGACCATCGCCTTGATAGCCGGTTCTCCGAAGGAGCCAAGCATTGCCTTGCCGAACCCTCCAGCAAAGCCTTTGACTCCAACAAAGCCCACGCCGCCGATCTCGGTCACCTGACCATCCAACAAACGTACGCCGGCGTGGCGAAAAATGTCTCGAATCTCGTCGACGGCGCCGGATTCGTAGTCATGATTGCCCAGGACGGCGACGACCGGCACGGTGCAAGCCCGTAAATCCTGTGCGAGAAGTTCTGCTTCCTTGGGCTTGCCAAGGTCGGTCAAATCGCCCGCTATGACGAGAACGTCCGCGGCTCGGGAAATCTCATCGAATAGGCTTTTGTAGGATATGGTTCCGTCGTCTTTGACGTGGAGGTCGGCGATCGCCGCAACGCGGAGCGTATCCTTGTTTTCATCCTGCTTTGACTGGTTCGCCGGAGAATCAATCATCGCGCCACTCGCCTTCGCCACCCACATCGGCAAAGCCCCATTCTTTGACGTCGATCTCGTAGTCGACGCCCGAGAACATACGCCCGCGACAGACCTTCATTTGAGGCGCGGGCAGTTCGCGCTGTCGCGCGAGGCGTTCGGCGAGCTCATCCATAAGCCAGGCAGGAATGGAGTCGCGCTCGGTTGGATAAATCCAGCGAAAATTCAGAAGATGCATGAACAGGACTTCCCAATGCGTCTCCAGATAGCCGAGAAGCCGGTTCCAATCGATATTATCACGCGCCTTCAAGATGACATGAGCAATGTCCGCGCCATCATAGCGATGGCGCTGCTGGATGAATGATTTTGAAAGAATGAGCTCCGTCGGCGCGACGATGCGCACCTCGGCGCCGAAAGCCTCGACGCTTCGGGCATGTTCGAACCACGTATCGCCGACCGGCATTGCGCCGTTCGAAGAACCAAAAATAACATCGAAGAAATGTTTGCCTTTAAAGACTTTGCCCAGCCACCGGTCATCTTCGATCGCTATGGCGCAACCTTGATTCTTGAAGAGAGACAGAATGCGCGGGAAGTCGCCGGCCTTGCAGAAAATATCGAGATCTTTCGTTTCGCGCGAGATACCCGTGTAGGCGCTCAAGGCGAATGTGCCGGCGAGGAGAAAGGGAATTCCAGATTCCAGAAGTTGATGAATGGCTGCCTTATAAAAAGCGTGCGACTCCGGATTTTTGAGCGTCGGCTGCGCTTTCGCGACAAAAGAAATCACCGACCCCGATCGTCCGGTCACGACATTTTCCGACATGATAGAGCCCTTCAAGGCTGCTGCTCGGCAGTCGTCCAACAAGCGGAGGCTGATTGAAGTTCCCGCGGGTTCGCGCGCGGGCGGCGAGCCACCGAGAATGCGGCTTTTTTACTCTTTGATCGGGAACCACGGGGCGCAGCGCCAGTTTCAGAATCGACTTTGCGGCATGGTTACCAAATCTCCGGTCATGGCGAGCCGGAGGTCACTCGTCGACAATGAGGCGAAAATGGATATGCAAGCCCGGTCAAAAAAAGAGTCTCGGAACGCGACGCCTGAAGACGAGACGACGACCCTTTTGATCTCCGTAACGCTGGCGCTTGCCGTACTCTTGGTGGTCGTCGCCATTGACCGCGTCCAGCCGCTTCGAACCTTGTCGAAGGATTCCGACCGACCCGCTCAGTCTCCCTTGATCTATTCCGCGGCGACGTCGCGGCATTGATCCCGGTGACGAGCGGTTGTTGGTGGTCTCACGATCGCAGCGGCGGAGCTACCCTTTCAACCCTTGCGCCATTTCGAGATGATGCTGAATGGTCGGCAGCGTCTTGTCCGCCCAATCTTTCAACGCGGGATCGCGACCTTTCTTGCCGTAGCGCTCGAACAGTGAAACGGCGTCCTTGTGGCCGCTCACCTGATCCGCATCATATTGTTTGTCGAAATCGGCGCCGTTGAGGCCCTTAAGTTTATCGAGCATCTTTTGGTGCGAACTATCCATTTGGGTCGGCAGCGTCGCCTTAACCTTGCCGCCCTCGACCAACCCTTTCAATTCGTCGGTGGTCTTTTGATGGGCATCGATCATTTGGCTCGCAAATGCTTTATCCGCATCATTGCCTTTGCTTTGCGCAAGCTGGCTGGATTGGATTTCGAACATGTCGCTTATGGCGGCTTCCTTGACGAAATCGGCGGTCTTCGGCGCGATTCCCAAAACGCTATTGAGTCCAGTCTTTTCGCTCACGGATTGGGCGAGCGCAGGCGATGCTGCCAAACCCGCGACAACGATCAAGATTGATCCTTTCATGTGAAGCCTCTTCCTTTGCGAGGGACGGATAAACGCCTAATGCGCGGGGTCTCAACGGACAAAGGGTGAGGATGTTCCTCTTTTACGGACCTCACGCGCCGGAACCTGGGCATCCTCTGCGTGTTGCTGTTTTACGGACGTAAATCCATCGCTTCCGCTGGACGTCGCCAAATGCCTCTGACTCTCACCTGGGCGGACGTAACGCTTCGGACATTGCTCACACTCGTTGCAGGCGCGGCGATCGGCTTTGATCGCGGAGAAAGAGGACAGGTCGCCGGGCTTCGCACCACGCTCCTGGTTTCTTTGGCTGCTTGCCTGTCGATGGTTCAGGCAAACTGGCTGACGAACAGTATCGGGAGGACGCCCGACTCTTTCGTCGTGCTCGACCGGATGCGTCTTCCGCTTGGCATTCCATCGGCAACACCGTCACGCCGAGGTGACGAAAATGGCGGCGCCCTTTGCGAGATGCATGGCTTGTTCAAACAGAAATCGCGCCTTGACGTTCATGAGATGCCGCCCGTGATCGCGGCTTTGACGCGGAAGCCGGAAGTCGTCCGGCTAGAATGGCGGAGCTGAACATGCGTATCCTGTTGCTTTACGCCAATCCCGTCGGGACGAGCTTCGGCGCATCCCTTCATGCCGAGGTTAAATCGGCGCTCTCGCGGCATGACCTCGACGATTGCGATCTTTACGCCGAGCGTTTTGATCCCGTGTTATCCGAAGACGAGCGCGTCAATTATAACGATCAATCCGTCAATCGACGGCATGTCTCTTCTTATGCCGACCGGCTCTTGGCGGCGGAAGGGCTCGTTTTCGTCTTCCCCGTCTGGAACCAGGGCTTTCCAGCCATCCTCAAGGGCTTCATCGATCGGGTCTTTATCCCGGGCGTCGCCTTCGTCATCGACGGGTCGGGCGCAACGAAGCCGGCTCTCAAGAAGTGTCAGAAGATCGGCTGCGTCTGTACGTACGGATCTGATCGCCTGTCGACGCTTGTCCTCGGCGATCCAACCCGGCGCGTCGTTAAGCGTATGTTGCGGGCGATACCGGGCCACAGAGTCACTTGTGACTATCTCGCCCTCTATGACCTGAATCACGCGAGCGAAAACCGATTGAGAAATTTCTCCTCGCAGGTGGCTGAGACATTCGAACGATGGTGAAATGGCTTCTCGGCGGGATGTCAACGCCTGGCGTCGCGAGCGCGGAGCTGCGATAGCTGATGTTCTGCGGCCTCGCGCTTATCGGGATCGGCGGCGAGCGCCGAACACCAGACGGCGACGCAAAGACTGCGCAGATCCGAGAGAATTTTATAGAGATCCGCATCGTAAGCGGGGAACGCCGGGAAATGCGGCGTCCCAGCGATGTCCCATTCGTAGGGACCGACACAGGCGGTTTCGAAATCCGTCCAGAGCGGTCCTTTCGCGGTAAAAAAGACATTCCCCATATGCGCGTCGCCGTGAATTGGCGCGGTGCGGGTTGAGACCCCGGAGAGCTGGCCGAGCGAACGTTCATAGACACCGAGGAGGAACGTACGATCCGCCGCGGCGAGCGCCGGCAGCGCATCGGCGTCCCGCAATAATCGGCCGCATTCCTCGATCCTTTCAAAATAGGAAGGAAGCGGGGCGGGGTAGTCGGCAAACCGCTCATGCACGCGATGTAGGGCGTGCGCGGCGTCTGCGACGGCCTCGGCGTCGTCATAATCCGCGGTTCTATGTTCGACGCGAGGCCATAGCGTCACAGCCACGCCGTCTTCGACGATAGGCTCCAAGCCCATCGCCTCGACGGGTCCGACGACCGACGCGCCGCGCTCGAGGAGATAACGCGAGACGGCGAGTTCGCGGGTGTCCGCCGCCAGGCTCGTCGGATCGGACGGGCCGGTCCGGGCGACGATCGCTCTTTCGGGCAGAAGCAAGACGATCCTGCGCGAGCGATAGAGAACGGTGACTTCGTTTACCGCGCCGACGGTCCGGTGAGCGGCCGCTTTTGCAGCGCGGACCGCGCGCGCCACCTTGCCTTCGTCAGGGGGGCTGAGGGTCGCTGCAGCGCTCATCGCCATCCGAAAAGTTTAGGATCATCGACGCAGCGGGATGCCAGC
>JASLHV010000078.1 GCA_030153205.1 Roseiarcus sp.
GGTGCTTGAGTGGCTGGCGCTCCTAGAACCGCTAGCCGCTTTTCCCAAATCATTCCGAGCCGACTATGAATAACCTGCGCCCCAATGTCGTGAACGTCGCAATCTCCGACGGCGTCGCATCGTTCACCACCTATTTCAACGATCAGGAGCCGATCGACGGGAAGTTGACCGTTGTCGACTTGACTGAGGGAACTTGCCGCTGGCCGACTGGCAATCCGCGTGATCTTGCGACGTTCCGCTACTGCGGCGGGGCTGCGCATAGCGGCCCGTATTGCGAACGCCATGCGAAGCTCGCCTATCTGCCGCGTCTGCCGAGAGCGGCCTGACGCGGCAGGTCCGCGTCTCAATTTCCCTGGAACGCTCAAGTTCGCTTCAAAGCCACGCCTGATCCAGCCGCGGGCGGATGGGGAAGGTCTGCTTGTGCCTTGGCGAGCGCTTCGAGCGCCGCCTTGGTCTCGAAGCTCCACTCGATGACGCGCGAGTTCCCATCGTCCTGCGCGACAGAGATCAGGAGTTGCTCCGAGGCGGCGAGGCGCTCGCCGCCCGGCCTCGTCATGTCGAGCCAAACGCGCATGCGCTTGTCGTCGTGCTCGAGCAGATGACAGGCCACGGTTAGCGCGTCCCCTTCCTTCGCTTCCTTGAAGTAATGCAGCATCATCTGCAGAGTGAACAAGGTTTGTCCGGTTCGCTTGCGTGAGGCCGCGTCGAGGCCGACCCGGTCCATCAGCGCGTCAACAGAGCGGCTGAACACGATCGCGTAGGCTGCGTCGTTCATGTGGCCGTTGTAGTCGACCCAATCGGCGACCACGGTCGTTTCAAGCACCGGAAGAGTGGAGCCGTGCCGCATGGCGTTCTCCCCAAGGAAGCTCCCTGACGGGCTGGGCGTTTCCGCCTCTCACCAATATTTTTGCATCAACGGCATGCGTTCGACAAGCAAATCGCCATCCTGCACTGCGAACTCCGGTTGGGAAAGCTCACCCTGGCTTTTTCTTGGCGAACCTCTTCGTCGGTTATCGCCTTGAGAAGCGCGCTCGCGTCACCCATGACCGGGAGGTATTCGGCCGTTCCCTTTGGCGCGTTCAGCCCATTCCATGAACGCCAGCGGCTCCGCGGGTCACGCCTCGCGGTAGTCTTCGACCCTGCCGATCGCCGGCCGCCGGGTCTTGCGCAAGGATGCGCCGACCGATTCCACCCGACGCAGCACGCGCAGCATGTTCTTCGACGACATCTTCTCGAGGTCCCGCTCAGAGAAGCCGCGGCGCACCAGCTCCGCGAACAAATGCGGAAATCGGCTCACGTCTTCGAGCCCGATCGGCGAAGCCCCGCCGAAATAGTCGGAGCCGACGCCGACATGGTCAAGGCCGGCCGTCTCGACGAGGCGCACGATGTGGTCGGCCACTTGCTCGAGGCTCGCCTTTGGCGCGGCGCCATGCTTGGTCTCAAGTTCAGCGGACTGGGCCTTTGGATCGGCGACGACCGGCGACTTGCCATAGCCGTCGCGCGACCGGCGCAGCCAGTCGCGCAGAGCCTGCGACACGAAGCCAGGCACGAATGTCGCCATGACCAGGCCGCCGTTGGTCTTTAGACGCCTGAGGATGTCGTCGGGCGCATTGCGAGGATGATCGCACAGCGAATAGGCGTTGGAATGCGACAACGCCACCGGCGCCGCCGTCACATCGAGCACGCGTCGCATCGCTTCATGCGAGGTATGGGCGAGATCGATCACAACCCCGAGGCGATTGAGCTCGGCGACCACCGCGCGACCAAAGGCGTTGAGGCCATAGTTGCGCGGCGCGTCGGTCGCGGAATCGACCCAATCCAGAGTTTCATTGTGGCAAAGCGTCATAAGGCGCATGCCGGCCGCGTGCCAGATGCGCAGCGGACTCAGCGAATTCTCAAGTCCCACACCGCCCTCGACCGCTATAAAGGAGGCGATCCGACCCATTGCCTTGGCTCGGGCGTAGTCAGCGGCTCGCCGCGCAGGCAAGAATACATCAGGATGAGCCTCCTCAATGCGGCGGATGAGGTCGATCTGCTCCAGCGTCGTGCGCGCCGGGTGCGGCGTATTGGTGGGCTGAAAAGCGGCCCAAAACTGCGCGCCCACCATGCCCTCGCGAAGGCGCGGAATGTCCGTATCCGCGCGCTCGTGAACCCGCGTCAAATCGTAGGCGAGGACATCGCCGCGCGCCGCCTTGTCGACCCGGATGACCCATGGGAGGTCATTGTGCCCGTCGATCAGCGGCGAGCGCTTGAGGACGCCTCGCGCGACCGCGAGGGCGTTGTCCGCTAAGGGCCCGTCCGCCATCCCGCCTCACTCCACCGGCACAGCAACAAAACGAACCTCGCCTTCGCCGTTGGCCACCAGCAATAACGCCGGCTTTTTCGTGTCAGCTTTCGCGCCCTCGATCGCCTTGGCGATGTCGCGCGGACGTTCAACGGCCTGATGATTGACCTCCTCGACCACATCGCCGGGCCGCAATCCCCTTTCCGCGGCGGCCGAGCCGGGCTCGACGGAAGTCACGATCACGCCCTTGATGCTCTCCTTGATCTTGAAGGTCTTGCGGGCCTCGTCGCTCAGAGCGGAAAACTCCATGCCCAACGCCTTGGTGACGGCGTCCGACTTGAGGGAGTCATCATTTTCGGTGGCGAGCGCGGTCTTTTTTTCTCCATCCTCAAGGCGTCCCAGCGTCACTGTCTTGGTCACCTCCTTGCCGCCGCGAACGACGACGACATCGACTTGCTTGCCGACCGGCATGGCGGCCACAAGGCGCGGCAGGTCGCGCGATTCCTTCACCTCCTTGCCGTCGAACCGAACGATCACGTCGCC
>JASLHV010000405.1 GCA_030153205.1 Roseiarcus sp.
TGAAGTCGCGGCGATCCGTTTGAATCCAGTGATCATATTAGGTCTCCTGAGGGGCGTGGCCAACTCGGTTACTTAACGGACTGCCAAACTTGATTGTTCAGGCGCTTCAGCGGCGCCCACGCCGATTTGATCGCTTTAGGAACACCTGGCGGGGGGAGCGTTTTGATCTAGACGGCGAGTCGAATTACCTACTTCGCTCTAAAGATTGGGATCAATCCGTTTTGTCCTATCCATCGTCGGGCGCGTCCGATCCATCATCGGCCGCATTGATGAGCCACCTGCGCAGATGCGCCTAGGACGGCGGCCAAGAGTCGGCTTTGGATGAGAGCGCTGCTCATTCTCGCGGCGAGTCCCCGCGCATAGAGAACCTGAAATAAAGCGGGGCACCGCCCATCGTAAACGATGTCCTCAGTCTCCTCCGGCGACGGTGCCCGCCTGGAAAAGGCCGTCTGTGAAACATTTTCGCGTCCGGCCCGCAGGCACCGGTGCGACGTCTTCCAGTCTGGTACTTCGCAGTTTGAGGAACACACGCCCCGAAGGTCACGGTCAGTCCGGATACTCATCCGAACCCTGCACCCAGAGGAAAGATTGAAGGTCGATCATGTCACGCGGATGCAAATCAGTGAGAGCCTTTCGCAAGGACCCCGTGAGGCATAGCAATTTCGCATAAGTCTCCCAAACTGGCCGGGACGTATATTCGAAAGGAAGCCCGAGGGCTTCCGCCGCTTTCCTTGTGACGATAGGCTTGAGAAAAATGTGCGCCGCGGGCTGAGCGATGAACCCAAATACTGTTACGATGGGCCAAGTCAGAACCCGCGTTTGCCGTCGGGGTAATCCTCCCACCACCTCACACCAACCGGAAAATCGCTCTTCCATATCGCCGGCGCCGTGGAGAAAATCGTAAAGACCTTGGGCAAAGAGTCGGGCGCCGATTAGCGGCTTGACCGCGTCGCGCAACGCCATCTTCTCAAAGGAGAAAAGCAGATTTGTTTTAGCTTCGATGGCCACCGCCTGTCGCGCGATGTCGCGATGCTTTCCCGCCCGCAGCAGCTTGCGAAAGGATGCCGGTTCGAGAAATTCTCTCCAGTGAGTATGCGCGGTCCACTTGTAACCCCGCTCCCAATCTACATAAACAGGGTCTCGAAATCCCTTTGGAAAATAGTGGAGAAACTTTGCGCGACCGCGGTCCATCCGGGCGGTAAGCGAGATCTGCCCCGCTCGCGCCAACGTCGCGCCGCGATCGTGGGATAGAGGCTTTCGCGGCCGCGGCGAGGTCGGAAAGAAGTTAGGTCGATTTTGCGCCATACCCTCCAATGGGCAAAACGCTGCCGAAGTTCCGGGATTGGCGCGACTAAAAGTAGACTTCTAGAGCGGCGCAAGAGGAGCGCGCAACCCTTTGCAACTCGCGTGACGAAGTTCGCCGCTTAACATGAGACGCGTAAGTCCCCTCGGCGACAAGCACAGTCCTTCAGTGCGAAACTAATTTTTCGTCGAGCAGCCACGCACGCATGGTTTGTGATTTCGTGCCGGACGGCTCGAAGATTAGAAGCTCTGGCGATTCACGTTGCAGATACTTGAAGAAGCGTATTGCGTCGCTGCCGGCCGGCTTCGAAATATTATTTCTGCGCGCCCAACATTTGAATTCGGCGATGAGCAGGGTTTTCTCTGGCAGTGTCCTGACCATGGTGTTCTCCGCCTGATTAGGGGCAACACCGGTCGTAAGCCCCAAATCCTCCCATTTCCTACAAAACTGTCGGAACGGGCATATATGGGCCGGATGTAGACCCCGGGCACCGAATGCGCCGACGCCATCCAACTGATGAGGCGATCGCGTCCTCAAGCGTGTTGAATGCGGCCGAGCGCCGGTCTTCTGCGTCCTGTCCTTCTGCTACAAACTTGCCGGTTCAGAGGACGACGGACTGGCTCGTTGGTGGATTGTCATCGAACTGAGCAGCACCGGCAGACTCAGCTTCGCTTTCGGAGGCTTTCCAGTTCTTCAATGATGCGGCCACGATCAATCACGCGCGTCGCCTGCATGTCCTCAGATCGAACGAGAAGCTCAGACGCCCGTTTCACTGCTTCGGTATCGCCGTGGCGCGTTAAATCGGCCAAAACTTTCCGTTGACGTTTGATATCCTCGTAGCCCTCGGTTACCCGGCGTTCTGCGACCCGCAAACGATATTCGAGCATGGCCTTATCCATGCGGCATTTCCTGACTCAGAAAGCCAAAATCGGCCATTTCCTGATCGGCATTTCTGGCTGGCGCGACCGGGAGAAGCGGCCGCGCGAAAGGTCGACTATCAAGCGAAGTGTGATCATGAGCATGCTTGCCGGCAAAACTCGCGCAGAGAAAAGGCCGACCGAAAACTTTAATTTTCGGCTGGTTTCAGGCGAGTCCCTGCTTACTTCTCGGGGCGCCCGCTCCCTGGCTTCGACGTCTTGGGCGCCTTGCCGTCTTCGACCCTGCCTTCGTTGCGGAGGTCGCGACCTTCCTGCGCCTTGCGTTGACTTTCAGGCGATTTACCGTGCTCGTTTATTTCCTCCTTTACGAAGCCCGCGCCTTCCTTGATCTGGCCCTTCACGCTCATGTTCGTTCTCCTTGATTGCTCGCCAAGCGGCTGATGGCCCAACGCGCAATGACCGTTTTTGATCCTGGAGCGCCTGCAAGGGAAGGAAATGATCCCCGCCGAACAGGTTAAAGCGGCTCGGGAATGCTCCGTTGGTCGCGCTCCGGCATCAATCACATCGAAGAAGTTCGAAGAGGGGGAAAACGGCCAGCGGAGTGGACAATTTCGAAGATCGAGAGGTCGAAAAATCCCGATGCGCTCAATGGGCCGCCCGAGGCTGGCGTCGATTATATATCGCCCAAGTCCTCGACGGCCGGTCTTCCCCTCCGGCCGCCGACTAGCGCCCCGTTAAAATTACCGACACGAGCGTGGGAAGGCCGGCCGACGCCGTGGGGGTCTCTTTCAAGCTTCTAGCGACTGACGGGGGCGCGCGCCTTTGCCGGTCCTCTACACATCACGAAATACGCGAGCACCCGTTTACTTTACGCTAATCAGGTGCGGCTAATTTGCGCCCCATAAACATCGACAACGCGTGACTGGCTCAGCGAAATTCCTCCGCTGGGCCTTTTTTCGTTAGCGACAGTCTTCCCGACGGCCGGATCTCCTGAACTTTATAAACGAACGAGCGCGACACCCTGGGAAAAATGGCCGGGTCGTCTGCTCCCTTCGACAGAAGAAGCAGGCTGCAATTGAGTTAGAGGTCGCCTTTCCCGTGCGTCAACCCGCCCCAAATGAAATTTGCCAGTCCCGGCGATATTGCGTGTAATGAATAATAAGCAAGCCTTATTGGGACGCGTGGCGATGTGAGGGGCGCAAAGCGCAAATTCTTGAAGAACGGACGCGAGTGACCGTTCTCGCCGGGCAGCCTTGACGTCGCCGGCGCCGTGCGTTTCAGGTCCCTAGCCTGTTTCCGGGCCGATGATCGACCGGATGGGCTTGGCGCCGCATTACCGAACATAGGACCTTTTCGATGAGTATCCGCGCCCTTGTGTGGGGAGAATATATCCACGAACGCAGCGATGCTGCGGTGGCGGCAATCTATCCCCATGGGA
>JASLHV010000001.1 GCA_030153205.1 Roseiarcus sp.
TTTGGCGCGGTGAGCAATTCGAGCGCGTTCATCGCGGGCCTGCCATGACGCGATGCGCCTTCGTCCATCGCATTTCGACGCGGGCGCCGGATGATACGAGCGGTCTCGAGGCCATGCTGGCCTCGGGCGCGATCCAGGCGGAGGGCCTGATCGCCATTCTTGGCAAGACGGAAGGCAACGGCTGCGTCAATGATTTCACGCGCGGCTTCGCCAGCGCGTCCCTCAAAGACGCGCTTCGCCGCCACCTGCCGAAGGAGAAGGCTGAGGCTGTCTGTATCGTCATGTCGGGCGGCACGGAAGGCGCGATCGCGCCGCATATCGTTGTTCTGGAGGCGCGCGAGACCGACGCTGCGCCTGAGCTCGGCGCCTTGGCGCTTGGCCGCGCGCGGACGCCGCCGCTGGCTTTTGAACATATAGGCAGATTGGAGCAGATCGATAGCGTCGCCGATGGCGTTGGCGCCGCCATGACGGAGGCGGGCGTCAAAAGCGCGGCCGACGTACATTTCGTCCAAATCAAGTGTCCGCTTTTGACCTTGGAGCGCATCGCGGAGGTTGAAGCGCGTGGGCTAAGCGTAGCAACGCGCGACACGTTGAAGTCCATGGCGCTTTCGCGCGCGGCTTCGGCGCTGGGCGTCGGCGTCGCGCTCGGCGAGATCGATCGCGCAAAGCTTTCGAATGAGACGATCGGACGGGATTGGTCGTTCTATTCAACGCGCGCCTCCGCTTCGGCGGGCGTCGAACTCGTCGATCATGAGATTATCGTGCTTGGCGCCGCGCAAGGCTGGGGCGGTCCTTTGCGGATTTCGCATGGCGTGATGAGCGACGCCATCGATGTCGAGCCGGTGCGCGCCGCCATGGCCTCGGTCGGCCTGATCAGCGACGGCCAGCTCGCGGCGCCGGAGCGCCAGCGTCTCATCGCCTTGCTGGCGAAAGCCGAAGCCGGCTCGACAGGACGCCTTCGCGGCCACCGTCACACGATGTTGGACGATTCCGATATTTCATCGACGCGCCACGCGCGCGGCTTTGTGGCCGGCGCGCTCGCAGGTCTCGTCGGCCATGCCGAAATCTATGTTTCCGGCGGCGCCGAACATCAGGGCCCGGACGGCGGCGGCCCCGTCGCGATCATCGCCCGCGCGCCAGAGGCGAGGAGATTGTCATGAGCCTTGCAGAGCCCCCGCTGACCGCGGCGCCCAAAATCCCGCAGCGCGCACCGTCGCTCGAGACAATCGGCATGACCAAAATCTTCGGTTCGCTTGTCGCGCTTGACGATGTTTCGATCAACGTCCCAGCCGGCTCCTTTCACGCTTTGCTCGGCGAAAACGGCGCCGGCAAGTCGACACTCGTCAAATGCATCATGGGTTTCTATATCCCGGATCGCGGCGCGCTGCGTCTCGACGAGGAGGAGATCGCGGTACGTAATCCGCGCGACGCGCAAGCACGCGGGATCGGCATGGTCTATCAGCATTTCACGCTGGTTCCTTCGCTGACCGCGGCGGAAAATCTCGTCGTGAGCCGCGCCGATGCGCCGGCGGTGATCGACTGGCGGAAAGAGAAGAGGGCGCTTGAAGAATTTCTTGATCGCATGCCCTTCCGCGTGCCGCTGAACCGTCCTGTCTCGTCGCTCGCCGCCGGCGAAAAGCAGAAGCTGGAAATCCTCAAGCTGCTTTATCTCAATCAGCGGTTCCTCATTCTCGATGAGCCGACGTCCGTGCTGACGCCGAGCGAGGCGGATGAGATACTCGGGCTGCTCAAAGGCATGGCGCAGCGCGGCGAAATCACGGTGGCGATGATCAGCCATAAATTCCGCGAGGTCGAAGCCTTCTGTGACGACGTCAGCGTGTTGCGCCGAGGCAAGAAGGTCGGCGGCGGCAAGGTCGGCGTGCTGTCCACCGGCGAAATGGCCAAGATGATGATCGGCGACGCCGTGATCCGCCAATCGGCAGCACGCGTCGCCGCGCTGAAATCGATGACGACGCTCGAAATCGCGGGCCTCTTCGCCGAGAATGATGAGGGGCGGGACGCGGTCGCCGGCTTCGATCTCAAGGTGAAGGCCGGCGAGATTGTCGGCGTCGCCGGCGTCTCAGGCAATGGCCAGAGCGAGTTGGTGGAGGCGCTTTCCGGCCAAAGGCCGATCAAGCTCGGCCAAGTCCTGATTCATGACAAGAATTTCGAACCGAAGAGGGACCATTACGATCGCTACAAGGTCTATGGTCTGCCGGAAGAGCCTCTAAAGAACGCGACCGTGCCGATCATGTCGGTCGCCGAGAATATGGCGTTTCGCAGCTTCGACAAGCCGCCCATGGCCTCGCTCGGCTGGTGGCTGAACCCCGAACCGATGCGCGCCAAGTCGCGCGAGCTTATCAAGCGCTACAATGTCAAGACGCCGACGACCGAGACGCCGATCCGCGACCTTTCCGGCGGCAATGTGCAGCGCGCGGTGCTGGCGCGCGAGCTCTCCAGCGACGTCGATGTGCTGATCGTCGCCAATCCTTGCTTCGGGCTCGATTTCGCGTCGGTCGCCGATATTCGGGCGCAGATCATGGACCAGCGCAATCGCGGCGCGGCCGTACTGCTAGTGTCAGAAGATCTCGATGAAATTCTCGAACTCTCCGATCGGATCGCCGTCATGTCCGGCGGCAAGATCGCGTATCTGACGGAGGCGGCGGGCGCTGACCGCACCACGATCGGGCGGTATATGGCGGGACATTGATGGAGCGCGCGCCATGATTGACATCCCGGCCCAGCCTTTTCCTTTTGCGCTTGACCCGAAACATACCGCGCTAGTCGTCATCGATATGCAGCGCGACTTTGTCGAGGCAGGTGGGTTTGGGGAGACTCTTGGCAATGACCTGACGCCGGTCGCCGCGATCGTTCCAACCGTCGCCGAACTCATCGCCCTTTTTCGCACCAAGAAATGGCCGATCCTGCATACGCGCGAATGTCACAGGCCGGATCTGTCCGATTGCCCGCCGGCGAAGCGTCTGCGCGGCAAACCCTCCTTGCGGATCGGCGATGAAGGGCCGATGGGACGCATCCTGATTCAGGGCGAACGCGGCGCCGGCATTATCGATGCTTGTGCGCCAAGGCCCGGCGAATTCGTCGTCGACAAGCCCGGCAAGGGCATGTTCTATGCCACGGAGGTCGCCGATCTGCTGAAGGACAATCGAATCTCCCATCTCGTTTTCGCTGGCGTCACGACCGAGGTCTGTGTCCAGACGTCGATGCGCGAAGCCAATGACCGCGGTTACGAATGTCTGCTCATCGAAGACGCGACAGCAAGCTACTTTCCGCAATTCAAAGCCGCCGCCATAGATATGATCCGCGCCCAAGGCGCCATCGTCGGCTGGACGACTTCGCTGGCGGCATTCGCCGCGGCGGTTGGTTGAGAATAGGGGCGGAAGGAGGCATCTTTTCGAGACAGCGGCTTACCCTCATCCGGCGCTTCGCGCCACCTTCTCCCGCAAGCGGGAGAAGGGATTCGACCACCGCGGATGAAGCACTCGGCGCGCCCCCTCGCCCGCTTGCGGGAGAGGGTTGGGGTGAGGGTAGGGCGCAGACAATAAGGTACGCAATCGCGTTCGAAGATTTGGACTGACTTCGGCATGGAACAAAAGACATTCGATCCCGACGCCATCATCGACGCCGTGGCGCCGCTCCTGGGTTTAACCATCGGCGAGACTTCGCGCGCGGCGGTCAAGACTCATCTGGAAATTGCAGAACGCATGGCGTCTCTCCTTTTTGAGAAAAAGCTTGACGATCACGAAGAGCCTGGCCCGGTCTTCACGCCATGAGCGACGCTCTTCTCGACAAGACAGCCGCCGAGATTGCGGCGGCGGTACGCTCGGGCGCGGCCAGCGCCAGCGAAGTTGCGCTTGCGGCTCTAACGCGGATAGCGGAGCGCAATCCTTCGCTCGGCGCCTTCACCGACGTGACGGCGACGCGGGCTCTGGCCAAGGCGGCGGCGATCGACGCCAAGCGGGCGCGGGGCGAAGAGCTTGGGCTGCTCGCCGGCGCGCCTTTCGCGGTAAAGAACCTTTTCGACGTCGCGGGATTGGCGACGCGCGCGGGCTCCAAGATCAATCGCGCGCTTCCGCCAGCGACGAGGGACGCGACGCTCGTTACGAGAATGGACGCGTCGGACGCGGTGCTTCTCGGCGCGTTGAATATGGGCGAATACGCCTATGACTTCACTGGCGAAAACGCGCATGACGGGCCTTCGCGCAATCCGCATGATCCCGCGCATATGTCCGGAGGATCCTCGGGCGGCTCGGGAACGGCGGCGGCGAGCGGGATGGTTCCGATCACGCTCGGCTCGGATACCAATGGCTCGATCCGCGTTCCGTCATCGCTCTGCGGTCTCTTCGGCCTGAAGCCGACGTACGGACGTCTATCGCGCGCACGGACTTTTCCCTTCGTCGCGAGTTTCGATCATCTCGGCCCGTTAGCGCGTTCGACGCGCGATCTCGCGCTCGCCTATGACGCGATGATCGGACCGGACGCGGACGATCCAGCCCTCGCCAATGTCGAGGCCAAGCCTGTCGCGGCGGGGCTCGCGGAGGGGGCCAGCGCGATCCGCATCGCTAGGCTTGGCGGCTATTTCGAAAAGTCCGGCGAGCCGGCCGCATTCGCCGCGGTGGCGAATGTCGCCAAGGCGCTTGGCGTCTCCGAGACCGTTATGCTTCCGGAAGCGGATCGGGCGCGGGCGGCCGCCTATCTCATCACAATGGTGGAGGGCGGGACGTTGCATCTGCCGCGGTTGCGCGAAAGACCACAGGATTTCGATCCTGACGTACGCGACCGTTTGTTCGCCGGCGCGATGCTGCCAGGCGCCTGGGTTGCCCAGGCGCAGAAATTCCGTCGCTGGTGGCGCGGCGAAGTCCTGAAGCTTTTCGAGAAATTCGACGTCCTCCTCGCGCCGGCGACGCCGTGCCGGGCGCCGCGGATCGGCCAAAAGACTTTTATCCTCGACGGGCGCAAAATGCTGGTTCGGCCTAATCTCGGCCTTTATACGCAGCCATTGTCTTTCATCGGTCTTCCGGTCGTCGCCGTTCCCGTATGGGCCGCGGGCGAACGGCTTCCGATCGGCGTGCAGGTCATTGCGCCGCCTTGGCGCGAAGATCTCGCGCTGAGGGTTGCTTATGCGCTGGAGCGGGATGGCGCCGTCAGCGCGCCGATTGCCGCATTTGCTTGACGGAGACGCCGATGAGCGGCAGGAGCCAGTCGCGATGGGCCGGACGCAACAACGCAAAAGATATCGTTCGCGCGGAAGTCTGGCGCGCGCTCGGCGATCAAGGCGTCAGCATTGGCCCGACTTACGATCACATTCCGAATTTCGTCGGCGCCGATATGGCCGCCAAGCGTCTTTCCGAGCTCGAGGAATGGAAGAAGGCGCGGGTCGTCAAATGCAATCCCGATCCGCCGCAAATTCCGGTGCGTCTGCGCGCGCTTTACGACGGCAAGCTGCTCTTCTCGCCGGTTCCTTACCTAACCAAGGGCTTCCCGTACCTTCGGATTGATCCCGATAAACTCGCCGCCAAGGGGATCGATTTCGAGACGGCAGCGACGGCGCAAGGATTCTTGCAGCATGGCGAGCCGATCGCCTTTGAGGACATGCCGACGCTCGACTTTTGCGTCGTCGGCTGCGTTGCAGTGACGCGCGCCGGCGGGCGCACGGGAAAAGGCGCCGGCTTTGCAGATTTAGAGCAAGGCATATTCCGCGAGCTCGGCAAGGCGAGCAAGACGACGCCGATCGCTACGACGGTTCATTCTTCGCAAGTCGTCGAGGATTCGCGTGTCGTCATGGAGGCGCATGACAGCGCGCTCCATTTCATCGCAACGGAAACGGAGCTGATCGCGACGGAGACGTCCCATCCGCAGCCCGACGGCGTCGCCTGGGAAAAGATACGCCCCGACCAATATGCCGATATCCCATTTCTCCGCGCGATCAGAGGCGTTATAGAGGCGCGCAGAGGCGCCAAATGATCATCAACGACCCGAAGATTGTCGCGGAAGTCGAGGCGGAATTCGCCGCCTATGAGCGAGCTTTGACGACGAACGACGTCGCCGCGCTCGACAAGTTCTTTCTCGACGCTCCTGAAACAATCCGCTATGGCGCGGCCGAGAACCTCTACGGCTATGCGGAGATCAAGGCCTTTCGTGCGGGGAGGTCGTCGGCGGGACTGGCGCGGAAGCTCGAGAAGACGGTGATCACCACCTATGGCGAGGATTTCGCCGTCGCGGCCACTTTGTTTCGGCGGGATAATGCGCTGGGAAAGATTGGCCGCCAGATGCAGACTTGGGCGCGGCTGCCGCAGGGGTGGCGCGTGGTCGCGGCGCATGTGAGCATTATCAGCGAGGCGTGAGGCCGACGGTATTCGGATCGTACTGCGCCGTCAGTATGAGCGAAGCGAAGCAATCCATACTGCGATGGGCTTACCGCAAGGCGGCATGGATTGCTTCGTCGCTTCGCTCCTCGTAATGACGCGAAGGCAATCTCGTCAGATCAAACGACGGGTTACGTCGATCAAACGGCTGCATTCCTCTTCCGTTCCGACTGTAATGCGCAAGTAATCATCGATACGCGGCTTTTGGAAATGTCGTACCAGAATGCCCTGCTCCCGAAGGTTGGCGGCGAGATCTGCGCCGCGATGGCTTGGGTGACGCGCGAATACGAAATTCGCCATGGATGGTAGAACTTCGAAGCCCAGTTCAGAAAGCGCTTGGGCTAGCCATTCGCGGTTCGCAATAATGCGTTGGCGAGTCGCTCGAAACCACGCGTCGTCCTTTATGGCCGCGACCGCGCCGGCAAGAGCGAGGCAATCAAGCGGATACGAGTTGAAGCTATCCTTCACTCGTTCCAGCGCTTCGATCAAAGGTCTTTGGCCGATGGCGAAGCCAACTCTTAGTCCAGCCAACGCCCGCGATTTGGAGAGGGTCTGGATGATAAGCAGATTGTCGTGGCGTGCGACGAGCGGCACGACGCTCTCGGCGCCGAAGTCGACGTAAGCCTCGTCGACCACCACTAGTTGGTCGGGATGTTGGGTCAGTAGCGCTTCGATGACTTCCCCCGGCAGTCCAATGCCGGTCGGAGCGTTCGGATTAGGCAGAATGATGGCGCTGCAAGGCCGGCGAAAGTCGGCGATCTGCACCCTCATTGCGGCGTCGAGAGGGATCTCCTCGTAACGAATTCCATATAAGCGGCAATAGACCGGGTAGAAATTGTAGGTGATGTCGGGGAATAGAAGCGGGGCATTATGCTTCAGGAGCGCCTGGAAAGTATGGGCCAGAACTTCATCTGAGCCGTTGCCAACGAATACCTGCTCGGGCGCTACATTGTAGCGGGTGGCGACCGTCTCGCGTAGCAAGGAGGCAAGTGGATCGGGGTAGAGATGCAGACGGTCCATTACGGCAGCGATCGCAGCCGGGACGAGAGGCGAAGGACCGTAAGGGTTTTCGTTTGTATTGAGCTTGATGACGCCATCCAGCTTTGGCTGCTCGCCGGGGACGTAGGGCGAGAGGTTGTGGACGACTGAACTCCAGAAACGGCTCATGCTTTAAAACCCGATTTTTGAGCGTTAAATAGCATTGCTGGCTCTGGATCCACATTGATATTTCAAATCGTACTTCTGCGTTATTGCGAGCGAAGCGAAGCAATAACGCAGAAGTACGATTTGAAATATCAATGTGGATCCAGAGCCAGCAATGCTATTTAACGCTCAAAAATCGGGTTTTAAAGCAT
>JASLHV010000022.1 GCA_030153205.1 Roseiarcus sp.
ATCCCGAGCTTGGTGAATTGATGGCGATGAACTGGCGCGCGGCCGATCTCTCCGATCGTCATCGCGCCATGCTCGGCTTTGCTACAAAATTAACGCGGGCGAGCGCTGAAATCGAAGAAGAGGACCGCGAGGCCTTGCGTAGGGCGGGCTTTTCGGACCGCGACATCTGGGATGTTGCGGCAGTCGCCAGTTTCTTCAACATGTCGAACCGCATGGCCTCGGCGGTCGACATGCGGCCCAACCGAGAGTATCACGCGCAAGCGCGGTGAGGGGCGTGCCATTCCCGCGAAAGCGGAATCCAGTGCTGACCTGGCTTTCGCACGCACAACGGTTCTCGGGTTTCCCGCTTGCGCGGGAATGACAATTGGTCCTGGAGCACAAAATTCTTCGCTTGCTACCCAAATTTGCTTACGCGGCGATCTTCATCGGCGCTTCCCTAAACTCCGCTTTCGCCGCCGACGCTTGCTCGTACGGACCGCCAGCGGCGACGACGAGTCTCGTCCCGGCGGACGCCGTGTCCGATTACCGTTCGATCCTCCAGGCCTGCCATAAGGACAATGACCAACGCGTCGCCGTCCGCTCGATGACGATCGCCGCCAAGTCCTGGCTTCTCCTGGTCGATCCCTCGGCTTTGACAACGCGCATCGAGAGCGCCGCCTGTTGGACCTGCGAGCCGGCGGAAGAGGCGGCGCTGGAGGCGACGCGGTTCATCGGCGCGGTCCAGCGCTCCGCCGAGGCGCCAGGCGTCTCTCATCGGACGTTTCTGATGAATGCGGGCCTGACCCATGGCGCCGCATCCGGCGACTTCATCACCGGCGATCTTTGTCCAAGCCTGAGGCCGCTCGATCGCCGCTTTTTCGAGAAATTGGAGACGGTCGGTCCGGCGACGCCCGTCGCGCTGTCGATTTCCGGCCTATGGCTGAAACATCATGCCGAGGACTTTCAATGGCTGCGAGCGCAGGCGGCCTCCGGCGCGCTGGACATCCTTTGGACCAATCACACCTACCATCACCCTTACGCGAAGGGCGAGGCGGACGATGAGACCTTCATGCTGACGAGGGGTCTCGATCCAGACTACGAGATTCTCGAGACGGAGCGCCTGTTGATCGCCAATGGCGGTACGCCATCGGTGTTCTTCCGCTTTCCCGGCCTTGTGTCGTCCTCGGCGCTGATGCAGGCGGTGCGCCGCCACCATCTGATCTCGATCGGCGCTGACGCTTGGCTCGCCAAGGGACAGAAGCCGGGTCCTGGCTCTATCATTCTCGTTCATCCCAATGGCAATGAGGAGGGCGGGATCACGCTGTTCAGCCGGGACTACGACGATGGGAAGATCGTCAAGCCGCTGGAGCCGCTCGCCGCTGCGCCATGACGCACTCACCTTCTCTCGCAAGGGAGAAGGAATCAGCTCGTACCTTTCAACCGCGCGACGACCTCTTCTGGCATTGGCTGGCTCTTCAATCGACCATCCGGCTCCTCGATCACCCATACGCGCTTCTCGCGCCCCTTGACCGCGAGCGCGCCCTTGTTGAAAAGCTTATGTTCGACCTCGAAGCTCGATCGTCCGACTGCAATGACGGTGGAGGTGATTTCAATCTCGTCGCCGTAGCGCGCCGGACGATGGAACGTCGCATTTGTCTCGACGAGCGGAATTCCCATAACGCCATATTTCGCGCGCATCGCGCTTTTCTCGACGCCAAGTGTGGCGCGCACAAGAAGCGCGGTCGACCAGTCGAAGAATTCGAAGAATCGCGGATTGAAGACGATGCCGGCTGGATCACAGTGGCCCCATTCGACCGTCAATTTACGTGTGAAGGAGGCGGGCATTCTTCGTACTCTTCCAGGTAAGGGATTACTCCGAGGCGTTACGCCACAACATTCTCGATCAATATCGCGATTCCTTGTCCGCCGCCGATGCAGGCGCTGGCGATCCCATAACGCAGGCTTTTTCGGTGTAATTCTCGCGCCAGCGTCAGCGTCAGTCGCACGCCGGTCGCGCCGAGCGGATGCCCGATGGCGATAGCGCCGCCATTGACGTTGAGTTTGTCTTCGTCGAGCCCGAGTTCGCGGCTGCAGGCGATCACTTGCGCGCCGAATGCCTCATTGATCTCGATACGGTCGATCTCATCGAGCGTCATGTCTGTACGTTCCAGGAGCGAGCGTATCGCCGGCGCCGGGCCGATGCCCATAATCTCCGGCGGACACCCGACCGCCACGGCGGCGAGGAGACGTGCGAGCGGCGCCTTGCCTTTCTCTTTGAGATAAGCGCTGCTCGCGACGACCACGCCCGCCGCGCCGTCAACCACGCCGGAAGAATTGCCGCCGGTCTGGACGCCGCCGAAAGCGGGGCGTATTTTGGCGAGCGTCTCAAGGCTCGTTGGCCGCGGGTGAGTGTCCTCGTCGAGACTCGCGATCTTGCGGTCGAGCGCAATGCCGCGATCCTTGCGGCCTTCGCTTTGGAACTTCTCAGATAAGACCGGGACGATCTCATCGGTGAAGAAACCGTCGGCGCGCGCCCTCAAAGCGCGATCGAAAGAACGTTCAGCATAGGAGTCGACGTCGGCGCGGCTGATCTGGTACTTTTGTGCGAGATTCTCTGCCGTGCCGCCCATGGTCACGTCGCAAGATGTGTCCAGCAAAGCTTCCCAGAGAAAGTCCTTGAACTCGACCTGGCCCATGCGGAAACCGCCGCGATGCGTATAGGCGGCGACGGGATTGCGGCTCATCGACTCAGCGCCGACGCAGAGCGCGGCAGAGAGGTGCTTATGTTCGATCGCGTCGCAGGCCTGCGAGATGGCTTCAATGCCGGTGCCACAAATCCGCTGGACGAGTTGGGCGGGTATATGTTCCGGCACGCCGGCGTAAAGGCCGATATGGCGGGGGATCAT
>JASLHV010000030.1 GCA_030153205.1 Roseiarcus sp.
TGAGGACTTGCCGCGCCAATAACGACGTCGACGGGAATGGTCCGAAGCGCTTCGCTCGACGAAAGGGCTTCGAGCGCGCGCAGCGTCGCGCCTTTCGAATCCATCGCGCTCATGAAAACAAGAATGCGCTTGACGCTTCCATCGCGTACCCGCCCCCGCGCCACCGCAAATTGCGGACGAAGCAGCGCGTAGCTTGGGCCGATCAGGCGACGCGCCGCGGCCGGAATGAGCGCCGCGTAGCGATCCTTTCCCGGACCCTGGGCGTTCTGATCGAGAAGAAGATCGCATTCATGCGGTCGATCGGCGAGATCGTCGATGACCATGATCTTGGCGGCGCCATTGCGCAGTACTTTCTCCCAACGCGCATCGAGCGTGTAATGATCGACGATCAGCCAGTCGACGTTCCCGCCGAGCGCCGCGAGGGTAGCCTCGGCGTCGGCGCGCCAGCCCCAGGGCAGCCAATCGGCAGGGGCGGCGGCCCCTCGTTCGTCCTTTTTCAAATCCCGCGCGATCACGGGTAGGACGCTCAGAGTATGGCCGCGCAATGCAACCATATCCCGCCAGTTTTCAATCGATGGGGCGCAGAGAAAGACGACCTCCGCGCCGCGGGCCTTCAAAGCGTCGGCCAAAGTCAGGCAACGCGTCAGATGACCAAGGCTCATCGCCCGCGACGCATCGACCCTGATGGCGATGCGCGCCATTGGCGTCACCGCACTTTGAAGAGCGGCTGCAACGGCTCGCAGCGGAGAAGCTGTTTCAAAGCGCGATTGCGAACCGCGTCGGCCAAGATCGGCATCACTTCGCGATAGGCGGCTAGGAGTTTGGCGACGTCCCTTTCGTCGTGCGCATAGGACATATTGTGCGTGCCGAGTGTCATGACGCCCCGCGCTAGCATTTCTTGCAGGAACAGGGTCTTGATCTCGTAGGAATTGTACTCCGGCGTATCCTTGATCAGAACGAAACTCCAGCACGGCTGGCCGGCGAGAGAAATGACATCGCCGAGATTGTTTTCCGCAACGATGGCGGCCGCGCCTTTCATGACCTCTCGCCCGCGCGTCGCGATAGTCTTTAGCACCGGGTCGCGTTTCAATTTGTCCAAAGTCGCTTTCGCTGCCGCCAGCGACAGCGCTTCGCCGCCGAGGGTGAAAGAGAAAAAGATTTCCTCCATCAACCGCATGACATCGGCGCGGCCGGCGATAGCGGAGAGCGGATAGCCATTGGCGAGCCCCTTGCCGTAGGTGGCAAGGTCAGGAATCACCCCATAAAGCTCTTGCGCGCCGCCATTGGCGAAGCGAAAGCCCGTGATTGTCTCGTCAAAAACGAGCAGAGCGCCATGGCGATGCGTCAACTCCTTGAGCCCTTCAAGAAAACCCGGCGCCGGTTCGAAGACATTCATAGGCTCAAGTATGACCGCGGCGAATTCGTCGCGATGGGCATTGAACAGGGCCTCGAGGGAGGCAAGATCATTGTACACGAAAGGATGCGTCAGATCGCGCACCGCTTGAGGCACGCCGAGGTGGCGCGCGGTCGAGCCGATGTACCAGTCTTGCCAGCCGTGATAGCCGCAAACCGCCACCCGATCGCGCTGCGTATAGGCCCGCGCTAGGCGGATCGCGCCCGCCGTCGTATCCGAGCCGTTCTTGCCGAAACGAACCATCTCGGCGCATGGCGCCATCTCGATGATCCGTTCGGCGACTTCGGTCTCGAGCGGGTGGGCGAGGGAGAAGATCGTTCCATCCTCGAGCTGCGCCTTCACCGCCGCCATCACATCAGGATCGCCGTGACCTAAAGTGATCGCCAGCAGGCTATTGACGAAATCGACATATTCATTGCCGTCGATGTCCCAAACCTTGCTCCCGGCGCCCCTGGTAATGAAATACGGCGAAACGCCGAATGGATATTGCGTCTTCGATTTGGAGAAGGTCTGACTGCCAAGCGGGATGCTACGCTCGGCTCGCGCCAAAAACTCTTCCGATTTTCTATAGCGTTCGGACAAAATATCTCCTCCAACAGGCTTCATGTGCCTATCTCAGCGTCGCTCCAGACGCGCCGCCGCCTCGGCTGCAAGCGATTTCGCGAGGCCTTCGTTGCGCTTCGTATCCGTGTTGAGCGTCGCAAGCTCGGGGCGGCGCGCGATCAAGGCCAGGATATCGGCGAAGGAAAAATCCGGCTTGGCTGGATAAAGCGCTTCATAGACCGCTCTGACCAATTGAAAATCGCGAGGCTCGTCGACCGTCCAGCGTAGATGCGAATAATCGTCGGCGCTGCGGACATGACGAATTTTGAAGCGCTCGGGTTGACGGTAGAGCGCCAAAGTCACGTGCTCCCGCTCGGCGTCGCTGCGCGCCTCCGAAGCAATCGCTGCCAAAGCGGCGTAGCGCATGACTTCGACATCAAGTCCATCCGGATAGGTCGGCACGACTGAATTCGAGGTGTAATCGGCGTCCGCTTGCAAGGCTTCATCGACGACGCGATCGATTGTCGCGGGATCGGTGAGCGGACAGTCGCCGGTCAGCCGCACCACCCATTCGGGATTATTGAAGCCTCGTGTCGCGCCAACGAAACGCGAGAGCACGTCGTTGAGCGAGCCGCGATAGACGGCGACGCCATTCTCCTCGCAAAGTCGTGCGAGCGCGTCATCGCTCGCATCGTCGCTCGTCGCGACGACCAAAGCATCCAAACGCTTGGCGCACCTGATGCGTTCGATCTGACGTAAGATCATCGGCGCGCCCAACAAAGGCTCGAGCACTTTACGTGGGAAGCGCGTCGAAGAGCAGCGGGCTTGGAGCACGGCGAGAATCATCGTTTCAATTGACCCAGCGTCGCGGATCGATGACGTCGTGATCGTCGCAGGCGAAACGCGCGTAGTCGAGAGAAGGAACGTCCGCGACCGCCGCCAAACATTCCGCGAGATGGGCGGCCGAATGAACGCCGATCACCATTCTATCGATTGCCGGCTGCCGCAAACCAAAGCCCAACGCCGCGGCCAAGGGCGAAACGCCGCTCTCGACGAGGACCTCGCGCCAGACGCGTGAAGCGGCTGCTGCGCGCGGCAGTTTTGCCTCGACCGCCTCCAAATTCATCAAGAGGAGGCCTTGCAAAAACAGTGACCGTGCGTGGATTTCGATACCTTGCGACGCAAGACGCGTAAGCGTCCCATCGGCGAGCAGGCGCTGATCGAAAGCATTGATCGGCGCCTGGACGACGCTTACCGGAAAGCGGCTCATCGTCGCGTCGATCTCAGCGCGATCATAGGCAGAGACGCCGATTTTTTTTACACGGCCTTGTTCGCGCAGCCGCTCCAACCGGCGCCAGAGTTCGTCACCGCCAGGATTGAGGATGTCGCGCGCGTCATGAACAAGCAAAGCATAGACGCTTTCGCGGCGGAGTTTCCGCAGGGACTCGTGAAACGCCGCCTCGACGTGATCGATCGCCGCAACGTCAATCGTCTCAGCGCGAATCGGCAAAGTCTTTGTGACGATAGCGAAAGGCGATCCTTCTCCCGCAATCTCACCGAGAACCTCTTCACTATCCCCATAGGCGACGGCTGTGTCGATGAGGTTTACGCCGTTTCGCATGGCCAGCGTGACAATTGCTCGCGCCTCCTCCAACGGAACGCGGCCACCCTCATGTGACACGCCGTAAGCCAAACCGAACTGTACGGTCCCGAGCGCCAAACGATTGCGACCGTCCATCGCGCGACTTTCAGGCTGCCTGGGCCAGCAGGATGTCCGATAGGCGGGCGACGACTTCATCCTGCTCGGCGTCGGTCATCCCGGCAAAGAGCGGAATGCTGATGGCGCGTTGGTAATAGTGTTCAGCCTCGGGAAAATCGCCGACTTTGAAGCCGAGCCGGCGATAGTAAGGCTGGAGATGCACGGGAATGTAGTGAACGTTCACGCCGATACCCGACGCGCGCAACCGCTCGAAAATCTCGCGCCGCGAACGCCCGATCGTCTCGAGACGAAGCTGGATCGGATAGAGATGAAATGCCGATCGTCCGTCTGGCCCTTGCGCGGGGCGGATCAGCGGCAAAGACGCCAGCATCTTATCGTAACGAGCCGCGAGCGCGCGGCGGCGGGCGACAAAAGCGTCGATGCGTTTGAGCTGGCTCTGACCAAGGGCCGCCTGAAGATCAGTGATGCGATAATTGAGGCCTAGCGCAATCTGCTGATAGTACCAAGGCCCTTCGCTCGCGCCTTCCATGCGCGCGGGATCGCGCGTCGTCCCATGCGAACGCAATTCGCGCAGCCGCGCCGCCAAGACGGGATTATTCGCCGTGACGACCCCTCCCTCAGCCGTGGTGATGATCTTGACGGGATGGAAGCTAAACACCGTCAAGTCGCTGTAGCGGCAATCGCCGACTTTGCGATCGAGATAGTCGGCGCCGATGGCATGAGCCGCGTCCTCGACAATCTTGAAGCCGTATTCGTCGGCCAAGGCGCGGATAGCGCGCATATCGCAGGATTGCCCGGCGAAATGGACCGGTGCGACGATCTTCGGCAAACGGCCTTGGCGTCGACCGTCAGCCAACTTTCTGGCCAAGGCGTCGATGTCCATCAAATAAGTATCGGAGGAAATATCGACGAAATCGACATCGGCGCCGCAGTAGCGCGCCGCATTCGCCGTCGCGACGAAAGTGTTGGGGACCGTCCACACCACGTCGCCCGGCCCGAGATCCAGAACGAGATAGGCGATATGGAGCGCCGCTGTGGCGTTACAGACGGCTACCGCCTGAGCCGCGCCGACATAGGCCGCGAGCGCGGTTTCGAACCCGCCAACGGCCGGCCCTTGTGTGATGAAATCCGATCGCAGCGCTGCCACGACCGCAGCGACGTCGTCATCGCTGATGTCCTGGCGGCCGTACGGGATCATGCGATCCCCTCCAGAAATTTTCGAATCTGCGAAACCGAGAGAAAGTCCGGATTGCTTCCCGACTCATATTCGAAGTCCGTCGCCGCGGGCGTGCTTTTCTCGCCGAGGGCGTTGACCGCATAGTCCGGGTGGGCGACGAAACTGATGGTCGGCTGGATCACGAAATGGTCCGAGAACTTCAGCGTGAGATGGCTGTCGTCCTTCGGGCACATGATTTCATGCAACTTTTCGCCGGGACGGATGCCGATGATCTTTTTCTTCACGCCGGGGGACATCGCTTCGGCGAGGTCGGAAATGCGCGAGGAAGGAATTTTCGGAACGAAAATCTCGCCGCCATACATACGCTCGAAGGATTTCAGCACGAAATCGACGCCCTGCGCCAAGCTGATCCAGAAGCGCGTCATCCTCACATCGGTCAGCGGCAGCTCCTTGGCGCCCTCGGCGAGCAACCGCTTGAACAGCGGCACGACCGATCCGCGCGATCCGACGACATTGCCGTAACGCACTACGCTGAAGCGGGTCGGGCGTGCGCCCGCCATATTATTCGCCGCTACGAAGAGCTTGTCCGAGGCGAGTTTGGTCGCGCCATAGAGATTGATCGGATTGGCCGCCTTATCCGTCGAAAGAGCAATGACTTTCGAGACCCGGCAGTGCAGCGCGGCGTCGATGACGTTCTCGGCGCCGTTCACATTGGTGCGGATACATTCGATAGGGTTGTATTCGGCAATCGGCACATGTTTGAGGGCGGCCGCGTGGACGACATAATCGACATCATCGAAGGACCTCGTCAGCCGGTCGCGGTCGCGCACGTCGCCGATGAAATAGCGCATCTGCGGCGAGTCATATTCGCGGGCCATTTCGTATTGCTTCAATTCGTCTCGAGAATAGACGATGACGCGCCTGGGCTTGTAGCGCTCGAGGACCGTTTTGATGAAGGCTTTACCGAACGACCCCGTCCCGCCGGTAACCAGAATGGATTTTCCATTAAACATGACGGCGTGATCTCTATCGGAGGTTGCCCGGCATGGGCAATAGCCGGATTTTATTGAGCTTAATTGACCAGCGCGGTGATCGTAGGGGCGGAGCGACGATACCGAAGACGGACGTCTCGTTAACCATACGAACAACGCGCTTCGCTTGGAAAGGCTTTCGCCTGCGCTGATCGACTAATGGGACGACAAAGGTCGGGTCAATCCTCCCTCGCTGGCCCGTTCGTGGCCATGAGTGTAAGCGGAAACGGCTTCATCGATCGAGCCGATGAAGACGACGGAGCCGTGCTCCAAGACCAAGGCCTTGTTGCAGAAACGGCGAAGAAGACTCATCGAATGGCTCACTAAGACCATGACTCCTGAGCGTTCGATCAAGGCGTTGAGACGCGCGTCAGCCTTTTCGACAAAATTGGCGTCGACGGCGCCGATACCCTCGTCGAGGAGCAAAATGTCAGGGGTAATGCAAGTTGAGACCCCAAAGGCCAAACGCGTGCGCATGCCCAGCGAATAGGTTCTCGTCGGCAAATGAAGAAATTCGCCAAGCTCGGTGAATTCGGCGATCTCGCCGATCTGCGTTGAAATCTCGGCCTCGGTCATGCCGAGATACAGGCCGCGGATTCGGATGTTCTCATACCCCGTGGCATCGAGATCCATGCCCAGTGAAATGTCAAAGAGCGGCGCGACGCGCCCTTCAATAGCGACTTGACCCCGCAAAGGCTCGTAGATGCCGGCGAGCACCCGCAACAAGGTGGTCTTGCCGGCGCCGTTATGACCGAGAATGGCGAGACGATCGCCTCGATGGACATCAAAGGAGACATCTTTAAGCGCTTCGACGACCACGCGACGATGCGTGACCGAAGCTATTCTCCCACCAGCGTTGGTCATGATGTGGCGCAAGGAGCGCTGCGCGCCTTCATAGATGGGAAAAGATACATCGACATGCTGAACGGAGATGCTGGGCATTGTCAGGTCAAACCCAATAGGCAACCCGTCCGCGGAAACGGGCGAATAAAGAAAAGCCTACGGCGAGGCTTGCGATGGTGAATCCGATTGCGATCGCCCAGAAAGACACAGGCGGGCTCTCGCCAACCAAGGGACGGCGGACGATCTCCAACAAATAGTACAACGGATTCCAGTCGACGACCCAGACCCTCGACTTGAGATTCTCCGGCCGCCAAAGAACCGGCGTTATGAAGAAGATGAGCTGAACCGCGTTAGAAACAATCGGCGGGATATCGCGAAAGCGAGCGCTAAGCACGCCTAAAATCATCCCACACGCGGCGCCGTTAAGCGCGATCAGCGCAAGCCCTACCGGCGCCAAGAAGAAAACAAGCCCCGGATTCTTCAAGTAAATCAACATGACGAGTATGTATACAATCATGTTGTGACCTAGGATGATAAAGTTCCGCCATACTGCGCGCAGAAGATGGACGCCCAAGGGCGCTGGGAGTTGTTTGATGACGCCGTCGAAGGCCAAAAAGGCTGTGCAACCGTCATTGATCAAGCCGGCGATCAATTGCCAGATGATCAAGCCCGCCGCCAAGGAGGGGATATAGTCCCGAGGTTCGGCGTCCAGAAGCCGCGAATAGACCACGCCAAGGGCCGCCACCATGATGCCAAGGCTCAAGGTGATCCAGAATGGACCGATCTTCGAGCGCCGATACTTTTGCTTGACCTCGAGCCAGCCGAGGACCAGCCAAAGATGCGGGTGGAGCGTCGCGCTGACGATGTCCCTGAAGGCGCGCCGGATGCGGAATTCGGAACGGGCGGTATGGACGACTATTGTGGGCATGCGAGGGGTAATGGACCCATGAAGGAGGGCGCGGGCGCCTGAAGGAAATCCGTCGCCAAAAACGGAGGGCGATGTCTATTGCATCGTGCGCCTCGGCGCCAGCCCAAGGGATTTCGTAAGCGAAATCAGCGCCTTGATAACGGAAGTGATTCGCCTTGACGGGAAGGCTCAAAAAACTTGGCGGCAAGATCGGCTTGGAACCCATTCGATACATAGCGCTGCTGCACAGTATCGGTCTCGGCGGGGGGCCGCGGCTCGCTATGGCCGACTTGCGAGAGATGGGCGGGGCTCTCGGCCTGACCAATCCGCGCACGCTGATTGCGACGGGCAATCTCGTTTTCGAAGCGACTGGCGTGAGCAAATCCAGTCTCGAAGGAAAGCTCGAAGCCGCCTTTGAAAAAAGGTTCGATCACCATGTTGATATCGTCGTCCGAACTCTCGTGGATTGGCGGCGCATGATGGCGGGCAATCCGTTTCAGCGTGAATCGAAATCCGACGGCAGTCGCGTCATCGTACGTATAGCGCGTAACGCCATCAGTGACGACGCCTTGGCATTGCTCGAAGAACGCGGCGGCGACGGCGAGCGGATCAAAATCGTCGAAGACTATCTTTGGGTCCATTTTCCTAAAGATCCGGGCAAGTCCCGGCTTATCGGCGCGCTGACGACCAAGCGGCTTGGCGTCGGCACGCTACGAAACTGGAACACAGTGCGTCGGCTCTGCGATTTCGCCGAGACCTGACCGAGGTCCCTAAGTCTTCAAAAAAGCCGTACTGGCGGATAAGCGCGCCTTCAGATGATCGGCCGCCGCGATCGGCGGATAAAGCGGCTGAGCGCCGGCGGGCACGCAGCTCGGGATCGCCTCGACAAGAGCCTCGGGATTAGGATCGAAGAAAAAGGCGATCGAATAGCGCTCACGCCCGCTGTGATTGACGACGCGATGCGGCGTCGAGACATAGATGTCATTCGTCCAACGCATCAGGCAATCGCCGATATTGACGATGAAGGCGCCGGGCATGACCGGCGCTTCGATCCATTGACCAGCGCGCGTTTTCACCTGCAAACCGCCTACGGAATCTGTGGCGAGCAAAGTCAGATTGCCATAGTCCGTATGTTCGCCGGCGCCGAGTTGTCCCGCGACGGCGTCCGCCGGCATGGGGGGGTAATGCAAGAGACGAAGCGTCGCCATCGGTCGGTCGAACTTATTGTCGAAAAAGTCGGTTTTCAGACCGAGATCGGCCGCGAAAGCGCGATGCAGCCGGCCGCCGAGCGCGGCGCATTGAGCGAAATAGGTCAGCATCGTCGCGCGGAAATCGGGAAGAGTCGGCCAGGCATTGAGGCTGCGGAAAGGCGTACCCGCGATGATCTCGGCATCGTCGGCCTGAAGGTCGAGCCCGATGTTGAAGGTCTCCTTCATGTCGGCGGCTTTGGTCGGGTCGAGCGCCTCGTGCATCAGGCCGGAATAGCCGCGATTGCCGCCGATCTTATCGATCGCTAAGGCGCGCTTCTCGGCGATCGGAAGAGCAAAGAAAAGCGCCGATTGCGCGAAGGCCGCCGCCATCGTCTCGGCCGGTACGCCATGATTGACGATATAGAAAAAGCCGACGTCGCGGCAGGCCGCGCCGACGTCGCGAGCGATGCGCGAAAGCGCGCCGGCGGGACCGTCCTGCAAGCCCTCGAGATCGATAATCGGCAATGCGTCCATCGTCTTCTCCTTCCCCTGCCGATCAGCAACAGCCGATGAAGGCGCGATAAAAATTGGCGACACTTGTTTCGAGCGGGTTGAACCCGTCGAGAAAGGCGGATCGATCTGGCATCGCGGCGCGCGAAGCGGCGCGCAGGCGCACGTGAATATCGGCGAGGTCGACGCCGGCCGTCTCGCCATCGTGGACGACCGGGCGTCCATTGACGATCAAATACGCCACATGCGCCTGGGTGGCCCGGGAGAAGACGAGGTCGATCGGCTCGACGGGCATGACCGCGTCACGATCGAGGAGGTCGAGGTCGAGAACAAGAATATCGGCTGGCTCGCCGACGGCGATTTGGCCGCTCCCCGGCGCGCCATTGGCGGCGCGGCCAATTGCGACAATGGAGGAAAGGTAGGGCGCGCGCGCGATCACTTTGTCGAAGCCCCAGCCGCCATGAAGGAAGTGTCCGAGCCGCATTTCGCGCAAAGCATCGTCGTCCTCGTCAAGCGCCGATCCATCGACGCCGCAAGCGATCCGGCAATTGCGTTTGATCGCATCGCCGATCGGCGCAATCCCCGACGCAAGATGAAGATTCGAACTTGGATTGGTCGCGATCGTCGCTTCCGCTTCGGCGATAAGATCCAATTCCTCTGGCCGCGCATAGACGCAATGGGCGAATGTGATGCGTGGCGAAAGCAAGCCCAGCGCCTTCAGATGAGGAAGCAATCCCTTGGGATAAGCGCGATCGGCGAAGGCGCGCTGATATTTCGTCTCGAGAAGATGCATATGCACCCGCCGCCCCGTATTTGCGGACGCAGCGGCGATTGCGCTCAGAAGCGCGTCCGAACACCATTGCGCGCCAGTCGGGCCGAATTGGACCGTGAAAGTCGGGCTCTCGACTGCGGCGGCGATGGCTTCAACGCGGGAGACCTGCTCCTCAGCGCTTGGCGTCGGAGCAAAGAACTGTTTCTCCACGACGGCGCGCGCGTCAGGCGGCAATTGCGCCAGGAGTTCGCGGGCGTCGCCATAGACCAGTGGATTGCGATCGCGCATGGCGATGGCGAGCGTCCCTCGAACACCGACATCAGCAGCGGCGCGCGCGATTTCGCGGGCCTCGTCCAAAAGCGACATGGGCCCTTGCGGCCGGGTGTAATGCGCCATGACAGAGGCGACGCCGGCCCGCGCCGCCCGGCCGAAAGCAGCACAGGCGCCGAGATAAGGATCGACAGAGGGCATGGCGCCGAGGCGCAGCAGCCAAGTTTCGAGCGGCTTGCCAGCGCCTCCGAAGGAGGTCGGCGATAGCGCCCGGCAGTGATCATGCGCATTGGCGAGCGCCGGCATGGCGAGCAATCGCCGCGCCGGTTTCGACACGGCCGGCGCGACCGAACGGATGATTCCATCCGCGAAAGTCAGATCGACCGATGTCGGTCCGGCGCCGAGGATTTCAACGCCGCGCAAACTGTCCATATTCTTCTCCGCGCGATCACGCTGGCATGCGCGCAGACAGCGCGCCAGCCTAAAGGAAATGCACGGGTGCATTTCGGTTACGCACCGCCGCCTATGGCGCGGATCTAGTGTCTATAAGTCTGCAAAACCTCTTCCGCCATTTTGGCGATCCTTTCCCTGAGCTCCTCCGGCTCAAGCGCCTCGGCGTCAACGCCAAGGCGGATGATGTCGGCGGCGGCCTGATCCAAGCGTTCGACTGGAATCACGACGCGCACCCATCCATTCGCGTCAGGCGCGCTCGCCGTCTCCGCGGCCGCTTGGGAGACCGCGGAACCCAGGGCGTCCAGCTTGATCATGCCGAGCGGCGAAAGCCGCAAGGTCGCCTTGCCGCGGTAGAGACCGACTTCATAGGCGCGCGACGCATTGCTCCAGAAACGGACGAGGTCGAAGTCTTTAGGCCGTTCGAACTTTTCTTCCGTTTCGCTGAGCTCGATGACGTTCGAGACGCGGTAGGTGCGCGGCTCGCCGCCGACCAGAGCCACGATGTACCAAACGCCACCTTTCAATACGAGCCCGAGCGGCTGCGCCTTGCGCGAGACAATCCCGGTGTAGCGCTTGTACCGAATATTGACGCAAGTCTCGTTCCAAACCGCATAGGCGAGCGTCGGCAGGAAATGCGCGTCGCCGCCGCGGCGAAACCAGCCGACTGGGTCGAGATGAAACCGCGCCGAGACCCGTTTTGCCGTGGCGCGTGCGCCCTCCGGCAAGGCGGCGGTCAGTTTGAGCTGCGCAGTCGTCAGGATGTCGGCGAGGCCGAGCTCCGCCGCAGGTCCTGGCAAGCCGGCTAAGAAGAGCGTCGCGGCCTCGGAAGGCGAAAGGCCGGTCAGTTTCGTGCGGTAACCGTCGAGCAATTCGAAACCGCCATTGGGCCCGCGGTCGGCGTAAACCGGCACTTCCGCT
>JASLHV010000031.1 GCA_030153205.1 Roseiarcus sp.
AGCGAGCGGACCCAGATGACCCTACACGAACTTGCCGACGCCGCGACGATAGCTATGGCGTTTCTTACATGTGCGGCGGTTGCGATCGCTGCCGTCGCGGCAGTGCTAGCTTTCCGACAAATAAAAAGCGCAGAGAACGAGAAGCGAAAGTGGAAGACTCTCGATGCGTGTGCGCAGTACGATCTCAATGGATATATTGCTGGCGCCGCCTCGGACTTGAGAAATTTGTACGAAGGCATAACCGTCGATCCAAGGACGATAAAGAGCTCCGCACTCCTGATGCTAAATTATCTCGACAGCATCGCGATTTGGCGTAGAACAGGGACTATACATCGAAGAATTGGCGCAAGATCATTTGAGGTTGATAGTGAAAACTCATGTTGTCGAAATATTTGGCCGCGGGCAGCAAATCGCGACTGAGGATGCACATCCATTTCTTATCGCGATGAACGAAAAATAGGCTAAGAACGAACCATATTACAGGTCGAGATAAGCGGCGGCGATAATACTCTGGCGGTGAGGTTCACCAAGCAGCGAATTCGATTGAGGACAGCCATGGCCGAAGGAGCAAAATCGAAACGGGAGAAATGGACGTTTCGGCTGGCCATATTCGGAGCTCTTCTTTCGGTGGCGACGGCCGCCGCTTCAGGTTATCAATGGTGGAATAGTGCGAGGGAAGCAAATATAAACGCAGCGATAGAAGTATCAAAGAACTACTTAAAAGACAATGATACTTACAATACTGCTGTTCAGCTCACCAAATTATCCTGGAACAACGGGTTTGTTATTTCGGACGAGCAATATAAAAGCCTTAGATTGGTAACGTACTTGGAGTACATTTCGCTACTTATAAATAACAGTAAACTAAATGTGGACTATGTTTCGGATACTCTAAAATGTGATATTCACACCGCCGGCGGCATGTTGAGGAATTTTCGTACGATATCTAACTTTGAAGTGCTCACACCTGAATTGGACAGTCTCAGCAAGACAATCGCGTGCAAGGTTTTCATCCGGGGGCACCCTCATGTTATCGCCATGCCTCCGCCACCGCCAAACGAGAATGCAAACAAATAGCTTCCGCAAAAACGCGTGGCTCAGGTCGGCCGGCTTGCTAGGCCCGTCGCCTCGACCTGGCGGCGATCGGAGACTACGCCAGGCGCAGTCCGGCCGGCCCACGCGTCGTTTTCGTTTACCGTGCCTCGGCCGACTCCGCGAAGCTCATTGAGGGCGTGGCCGATGGCTTTCGGGAAGTGGCGAAACCCACAGACATTCCGCGCGGCGTCGGTACCGTCGTTTCCAGCAAGGACGTCCGCCAGGAGTTTCGTGACCCGGCAATCCCAACTTAGGGGGCCAACCAAAATATGGCTTTGTCGCCCAGTGTTCATTCCGTGGACCTCACTTTCAACTGCCCGCACTGCGGCTACCCAATGGTCAAGCCTGGCAGTTGGTTCAAGGCCGCGAAGGGCTTCAAATGCAGGTCCTGCAAGTCCAATATTCGGCTGACTTATACCAACAAGCTCGCCCTCTTTGACCGATACCGCGAGCCAGTTCAGCGCGGTGAGATCGCCCCCGATGGCGGCACGGGTGGAATTGAACCGCGGCCGACTATCCAAGGGCGCAAATGAAGAAGCCCATCGCTAAGGCCTCGGCCGCCGCGCATATCCACTTTTGTGAAACGCTTGAACTGCGCGTGAACGAAGGAGTTCAGTACTATTGCCGCCGCGCTTCTTTCCTGCGGCCCACGACATCGTAGCTGCGGTGAATCGTCGGTTTCGGCCGGGCTCGTCGCATTTGTAGCGCATCGTCGATTTCGTCGCCGATTACGTCCATCTGACCGGCGTCAATCGTCAGTCCGTCGTTATCGACTTCGTATAGGTCGATCGGTTTGCCGTCTGCCACTTGCAGATCGCAGACCAGCTTACGGAGCGCGTCCATTCGTGTCGGCGCATCGACAAAGACGTTGTAGCGCACTGTTTGGGATAGGTTGAACGTGAAACGTGCCATAGTTGCCCCTTCGTGACTGGCTCGGGTTGACGACTGTTTCAACCAACCGGCCAGTATTTTAGCTCGGCGTCCGGTTTCGCCGTCTTCACCTGAACGGCGCGAATGTAGCGCTTCTATGTCCGCCGCGACAAATTGGCTCAGTCAAAACACGCGACATTGTGATCGGCAAGCCTGCGGTAAGGGCCTCGCTTGGGAAGCAATACACTGAAATATTTATGGTTTATCGGTTTAATAAAACTTGGCGCGTGCCCGGCGCGGCCGTCCAGGACGCCATATGTGAAAGCCAGATAACCTCGGACGGTGCGGCTGATGCAGCGAGATCCCGGGCTCTGCTCCCGCCCATCCCAAGGCTCGAGGCAGCGAAATCAGGGCATTCGTCATCTTCATGTCAAACGAAGAGGTCGGGTCGTTTGAGCCGCAGACCGCGTGGGCGCGGCCTCCCGATATGAACGAGATGACAGCCGAGGCGTCGCAATGAAGCCGTATCCCTTCTCATCGTTGTACCGTTTCAAGCGCCCGATTTGCATCAGAGTCTCACTCGCTCTTCAGTTTGTTTTTCAAGACCCCGTCAAAGAAATTCGTCGTTTCAATTTTGCGCCAGTTTTCTATGTATTCGACGGCCTCTTTTAGGCCTTGGGGCGATAAGCCCTGTATCAACATGGCAAGTATTACCTTCATGTCATCGTCCAATGGGGCGTTGTGCAACGCCTGCGGTATCGTGATGAAGTATTGTTCGTCGCGGTACTCGTATTTAGCCTTCGTCATTTTACTCTCCCGTGTGGGCCACTAGCCACGACTTACCGTTGTGCGCAGATAGGCCGGCCGCATTCTTCATCGTGACGTTATTTCACGTCTGTCCGAGCGACGAGCACAGCCAGGGCTGCCGCGACGGACGGGTTCGTTTTTATTCATCGTTGCTCGCGTTGAATTCGTCGAGGGGAGATCAAGTCCCCTCCGCCTAAAGGCCGCAGCGCAAGACTCACGGTCGACCGGGGGGCGGTCCGGTCAGCATGAGGACAAATCCTAGGGCGACTCCTCCTACTATTCCGATAAATGAGCCGACCAGACGTCGCTTTTTCCCGGACGCAATCGCCCCAATGACCGCGCAAAAAATGAGCGGCGGCCAGAAGAATATGATCAAGTCCTTGAGGTAACTAACCACGATCGTCATCGAGGAAAACTCGCGCTCAACCGCGAAGGGGCGGTTGGGTTCGACTCTCTCCTCTCCTGCCAGATATTTCAAAGACTTATTTCTGGCATCTCGCAAAATCTCGATTGGGAGGGATACCGAAAAGTCAGCGGCCGGAAGATCGACCCCGCCTCACTCGAATAGCGGGGTCGACCAAGCGCGGCGCGCGGGGCTATTGGCAGCGCGTCGGCCCCAGGTTAAACCAGCGGTGGCAAGAGAAGTTGCCTTGAACGTGGCGCCAGAGTGACAGCCACGCGCCTTGCCGTCTGCTTAGATGAATCATCCAACGTTGAGGATCACGCCATGACCTCGCTCATTGTGTTTTCCAACATCGCCACTGGGGCCACAGCAGTTAGCAGCGCCGTTTGGCGCGTCGATCTCAATCGGAAGCGTAATTGAGGGTGCGCTCGACCTGCCGAGGCGGGATGAGCCGCTGACGATTCCGCGCGACAAGTCCTGCTCATGAGGTTGCGAGCGCGAGCGGGGCCAGACCGTAAATTAACCTAGTCAATCCGCCCCCTGGCGTTCACACGGCGACATGGGGCGCGTCTGTCACCTGCAATTGAGTCGCCTCAGGCATCAGTTTTGCGCCGAAACAAGTCTCTTGGCGCCCCTCTGTATCGTATTGGGTCCAATCGTGAACCAGAACGTCCGTCCTCCAGACAGATTTGTCGCGAAAGATCGCAACACGTCTGACCACGAAGTGGAAACACAAAAAGGGGAAGCGATTGCAAGTCAGCAAACGCTCCCGAAGTGGCCTGTTATCGTGTTAGCGGTAAGCGTCGTTATGACGCTGTTTTGGGTTTCATGGATACTATCGTTGGTATTTTGAACAGGCGCTCGTGTGCGCGTAAGTCACATCGCGGTGAGGGAAATTACCTGTCGAGTCGCCAAACGAGGCGATCTAAAAATAATCCGGCCAGCGCGCCCGACTCAACGGACCAAGCTGCGTAAACGCCTTCACGCGCCGAGTGCAGCAAGCTGAAACCTTCGACTTCGTTGAGAAGATAGATCCAAACAGCGGCGACCGCCGAGAGCAGGATAAACAGTCCCACATTCAGTCGTCTGCTCTGGATTGCCCCAAATACGAGGCCGAATGCGCCAATGTAAAACATCGCTGAAAGTCCCGAAGTTGAACTTTTACCGGAAATATTGGCCGAAACTAATGATCTACAAACTAAATTGTTCCGGACCCTGTGCAAAACTTTTGGAATGCGGCGCCGCAATGCGCACTTAACATACTCGGATACAATAGAAATCTCATTGTAGCTTAAACGAACATTCGCAGTGCAGCAGAGCGCCGGCAAGATCCCTGCATAGATATTAACTCCGATTCGAGTCGAATCCACCGCCGAACGCCCGTCTCCTTCAACGCTTGCCGATAATTCTCCGGCAACAGATCCCGTAAAGGGAATGCAGGTAGGGTTGGCGAGGGCTTATCAGGGACCGCAACGATGTCACATCCGCAAATTCGGCAAGCGACCATTGCCACGCTTCTTGCTCGTTTGCATACGCTTTCTGTCTCAAGCAACGCGGAAGATCAAAGCGAAGCTCGGGCCATCCAGCACGAAATAAACATCCGCTTGGCGTGCGGCGACGCCTGACTCCGCAAGTTTAACGAAAGGGTCGGGCCTTACTTTGCGATTCTCCGCCGGAGGATTCGCATTGGCGATCAGGATCACGATTGAGACCGAGCTTCCCGCCACAAGGGCGACTGTATTCCGCGTCTTGATCAATGGCGCCATCGTCGCCGAGGGTTTGAGAGCCAGCGAGGCGCAAGAGGTCGTCGGCAAGTCGCTGCAGCGGATCGCCCTGCCGAGGAAGCGGAAAGCTGCTTAAGAACTCGCTGACCCTAGGTAAGCGCAGCGCAAGCCTAACATGGTCTCACTGGCCAACAGGAGGGCTGGGGATGATCAGTGGCGATCAGGTCAGGGCCGCCCGCAGATTGCTGGGCTGGACGCTGTTTCAAGCGGCCGTCAGAGCGAAAGTGAGCGAATCGACGGTCGGCAAATTCGAGACTGGCGCTCACAGGCCCTTAGATTTGAGGATCATTGCCATCCAGCGCGCCTTCGAGGCGGCCGGCGTCGAATTCATCCTGAACGGCCCGGCAGGCGTCCGCCTAAAAGGCGTCGCAAGTGGCCAAACAAATATGACGGAACCTTCGAAAGTCGCTTGAGTTAGGACTCAAGCGCTCGGGCTGAGCCCCTCGCCCGATAGCGTTCCACTTTGGCCCCGTTCCGACATCCTCGGCGGGGCCTCTTCATTCCATGTTGCTAAACTGCTGCTGCCGGACCACGAGGCCGTTACGGCGTGCGGCGATATGAAATAATCTTTCTATTACAAAGCGTTGCCACAAAAAAATAAAAAAAGGCGCGCATTTTGCGGGTAGGAGCACGCAAGCGCGGCGGCCGCCGATAAAATTCCCTTGGCGTCTCGTCGTGCTATCCTATATGAAGATTCCGTGGCGCGCGGCCGAAAGGTCCCGCGCCGCAAATCTTTCTGGCCAGCCGCCGTGGAAATCTTCAGAGGGCGTCGCTTGGCTCTTGGAACCGTATCATGGCCAATCCTTTTGAGTTTATCCAGCAGGTACGCGCCGAGGGAGCGAAGGTCGTTTGGCCGAGCCGACGCGAAACGATGATCACCACGGGTCTCGTCTTGTTGATGGCTGTCGTGGCGAGCCTTTTCTTCCTTGCGGTCGATGAGATTTTGCATTTCTTGGTAGGCTTTGCGCTCGGGATTGGGCGTCATGGCTGAGAAGAACCGACTGACGCTTCGGCACGCACGCCGAGCTTTTTGACTTCATATTGGATGCCGAAATGAGCACGCGCTGGTACATCGTCCACGCTTATTCGAACTTCGAGAAAAAAGTTGCTGAATCGCTGAAGGAGCAAGCAACGCAACGCGGCCTCGCCGACAAATTCGACGAGATTCTTGTTCCAACGGAACAAGTCGTCGAGGTCCGCCGCGGCCGAAAGGTGAATTCAGAGCGAAAATTCTTTCCGGGCTATGTTCTGGTGAAATGCGATCTCACCGACGAGGTGTACCACCTCATCAAGAACACGCCTAAAGTGACCGGCTTCCTCGGCGCGGACAAAAAACCGATGCCGATCCCTGATAACGAGGCGGAACGGATCAAGGGACAAGTTGCCGAAGGCGTCGAACGGCCAAAGGCTTCGATCCATTTCGATATCGGCGAACAAGTGCGCGTCGCGGACGGGCCGTTCGCCTCTTTCAGCGGCGTCGTCGAAGAAATCGACGAGGCGCGCTCACGCGTCAAAGTCGCCGTATCCATCTTCGGCCGCGCGACGCCGGTCGATTTGGAATTCGGTCAAGTGGAAAAGCTGTAAATCTCGAAAACGCAAAGAACACGAACGGCGGCGCGTTAGCCGGCGGGCGTGTCGTTCAATATTTCCACCTCTGCGCCTTGGCGACGAGAAAGTCGCGGAACGCCTGGACGCGGGCGACATTCTTCATCTCTTCTGGATAGACCAGGAAGCACTCCATCTCGGGCCTGTCCGCCTGAGGGAGCAAACGCACGAGCCCAGACTCCGCCGCGACGCACTAGTCGGGCAGGACGGCAATGCCGACGGCATGTTCGACAGCACGCGTCACGGCGCCGATATTGTTGATGGTGATTGCCGCCGCGCGCGGGTTGCGCGCATCGCGCCCGAGCGTCAGGAGAGAATTCAGGTTGTTGAGAATGTGGTTCGCGCCGATCGCGCCGAAAGCCAGAATACGGTGCGAGTCGAGGTCGGCGACCGAACGCGGTTGCCCGTAGCGCTTGAGATATTCGGCCGAAGCGTAGGCGTGAAAATGTACGGTGAAGAGACGACGGCGAATGAGGTCCGGTTGCGACGGCTCGCGTAGGCGAAGAGCAACGTCCGCCTCGCGCATGCCGAGGTCGAGTTCGTCATCGTCGAGCAAAACTTGCAGCTTTACTTCGGGATAAAGCTCGAGGAACTCGCCGAGACGCGGCGTCAACCAATTCGCCCCGAACCCGAGCGTTGTCGTGACACGCAATTCGCCATGCGGCTTGTCGCGACTATCGATCAGCCTGCTGCGCGCCGCCTCCAATTTTAAGACGACGTCCTGCACGGCGCCGAGCAGCAATTCGCCTTGCTCCGTCAAAATCAGGCCGCGCGCGTGGCGATGAAAAAGCGGCGTCCCGAGATCTTGTTCGAGGGCGCTGACCTGCCTGCTGATCGCAGACTGACTAAGGCCCATGAGTTCACCTGCGTGGGTGAAGGAGCCTGCGTCAGCCGCAGCTTGGAAGATGCGCAGCTTGTCCCAATCCATCGTTTCCCCCCGGCCGGTCGGCGCGTCTCGCGCCGCAGCCAAAATTCAAGCGCCCCGCAGCGCTCGCCCCGTTATGACCACGCCGGGAGCCTGCGCTGTGGTTCATTCCGCAGCTTGACGCATCTGCGGCAGATGCGCGAGCCAACGTTCCGCTTCGAGCGCCGCCATGCAGCCAAGACCCGCGGCCGTGACCGCTTGACGATAGATGTCATCGGCGACATCGCCGGCCGCGAAGACGCCCTCGACGCTAGTGCCCGTGGATCCAGGCGTCGTGTGAACGTAGCCATTCGGCTTCAGCGTCAATTGGCCGCGCACCAATTCGCTCGCCGGCGCATGGCCGATCGCGACGAAGACGCCGTCCACCGGCAATTCCTGGCGCGCGCCAGTCTGCGCATGACGCAAGCGAACGCCGGTCACGGCATTTGGATCGCTCGATCCGACAATCTCTTCAACGACGTAGTTCCAGATCACCTTGACGTTTGGACGCTGCAGCAATCGCTCCTGCAATATCTTTTCGGCCCTGAACGTATCGCGCCGATGTACGACGGTCACATGGGAGGCGATGTTGCTGAGGTACAAAGCTTCCTCGACCGCGGAATTGCCGCCGCCGACAACCACGACTTTTTTTCCGCGAAAGAAGAAGCCATCGCAGGTCGCACAGGCCGAGACGCCGTACCCTTTGAACGTCTCTTCACTCGGTATGTCCAGCCATTTGGCCTTGGCCCCCGTTGCCAAGACCAATGCATCTGCCGTGAAGACGCGGCCGCTGTCGCATTGAATGCGGAAAGGACGGTGGCTTAGGTCAAGGCTTTGGACATATTCCGATTCGATCCGCGCCCCAACGTGCTCGGCCTGCTGTCGCATCTGCTCCATCAGCCAAGGGCCTTGGATCGGCGCGGCGAACCCGGGATAGTTCTCGACGTCAGTCGTGATCATCAACTGGCCGCCTGCTTCGAAGCCAGAGATCAGTATCGGCGAAAGCATTGCGCGCGCTGCATAGATCGCGGCCGTGTAGCCAGCCGGCCCAGAGCCAATAATAATCACCCGCGCGTGATCGGCGGCGCTTTTTGCGGACATTGAGGCCTCGCAAGGTGAGGGCTGCGGCGCTCGGCGCCAAGCCCCTTGAAAATTGCAGACCTATATATGGGCGCCCCGCATGCTTCGGCAACCGGAGCGGGCCGAAGAGAGCCGATTATGCCCGTGTTTTGCCTCCAGCGGCCTCGAGAGCCGAAATTTAGACGGGTCGGAGCGGCGACAAAAGAAAGGCCCGGCGAGTCGCCTCGCCGGGCCTGATAACAATCGGGACGGAAGCTTCGGTTAGAAGCGATAGTTGATGCCGGCGCGGATCATCGAAATGTCGAGGCCACTGCGGGTCGACAGAACGGGGTCCGCCACGGCGTAATTCTTCGAGCCCAGCGAGGAGAACAGATATTCGGCCTTGGCCGAAATATTGTTGGTGAAGGCGTATTCGATACCGGCGCCGACCGCATAGCCGCTTTGCCAGCTACTGTTGGTGAACGCCGCCGGGATGGCGGCGTCGACGAGCGTGGTTCGGATTTGGCCGCCGGCGTAACCGCCGGTCACGTAAAGCAGAGCGCGATCCATCGCCACGCCGGCGCGGCCGCGAACGGTTGCGAAATCCGAGACGTGATATTTGCTGAAATCGCCGCCGGCGAGAGTCTTGTTCTCGGAAATGTCGCCCCAGTCGAAGTCGCCTTCGAGGCCGACGACGAATTGGCTGATCTGGTAGTTATAGCCGGCCGTGATGCCGCCCATGCCGCCGCTCGGCGAGCCGAAGACGCCATTATTCGGGCCGCGAACGTCGCCCCAGCCATAGACGCCGTTGGCGCCGACATAGAAGCCGGTCCAGCTAAAGATCGGCGGCGGCGTGTAAGGCATAGCGGGAGCTTCCTTCCGGGTCGGCAAATCCGCCGCAAAAGCCGAAGTTGCGACGCAAGCCAAGAGCGCCCCGATAAGAACTTTTTTCATTGAAATCTCCTCATTCGGACCCAGCGGGAGGAACTCGACTGCCCCGCCCCGAGATGCCCGATCTATAACGCCGAATGTGTCGAAAAGTCTGTTGCGCAAGCATCACAATCGAATTGGCCAATATGGCTGAAATCTGGCAATTGTCTGAAAGTAATTTGATTGGAAATCGAGTCGTTCATCTTCAGTTCATAGCACAAACAACGCTAGAACAATTACTCAGATACACAAAAAAGTGACTTCTATAGCCACAAACTAAGTTGGTAAACAATTGGTTTATTCTAAAATTATAATTGCGCTTATTTGAAAAATGGCGGTAAGAGGCTGCGGCGCAACTTGATAAGGCGCCTGTCGGCTGCGCTTTCACCGCTCGACACGCCGCTAAGCTTTGCCGTTCTAATCGTTCCGGAAATCGCGAGTGATGAAAGTTGATGTGACTGCCGGTCCAAAATTGGATTCGCGCACTCGTCACATGGCGAAAATCGGGCCCCTCTGGCCCATCGCCACATTGAAGGCGGGTTTTCTCGCCCGCCGCCCGTCGCAACCCAGATTTAATCGGCGCTGGGCAGTCGGCGGATTGTAAATTCAATGCGGCCGTCGGCGAGTTCCCGCCAAAACTCGATTTCGGTCATGTATGCGGATTTCGGATAGCGCTGGAACCATTCCAGCGCCTTTTCGCGGGCCTGGCTGCGCGGGAGGCAATAGGTCTCACGTCGCCAGGCGCTGTCGCCCGCGGAGTCGGGGCGCCCTTTTGCGCGGCGGCCCGCCGCGCGTTTGGCAATTGCGAAGGGAGAACTGCGTTCGATCGCCATGTTCCGATCCTTGATCGCGATCATAGCGTGAGACGCAAAGAAAAGGGAGAGCGAGCGGAGCGGCTGTCATGCCCTGGCGACGGTGGCGTCGTCAGCGGAAGCGAGAAATTGAATATGGCGTGAGATCGATCGAGGAGGGACGGCTGAAAATAAGGTCAGCGACGAGCCTGCCGGTCGTCGCCGCCTGCGTCAGGCCGAGATGTCCGTGGCCAAAGGCATAGAAGACGTTCGGATGCGCGGCCGAGCGACTGATGACCGGCAGACTATCCGGCGTGGCCGGCCGGTGTCCGGCCCAATTGATCGCGCTGGACGTTTTCAGCCCCGGCAGATAACGAGGCGCAAGGCGCAGGAGAGCCTCGGCGCGCTTGTAATTGGCCGCAGCATCGAGGCCGCCGAACTCCGCGGCTCCGCCGATACGCAGGCCACAGCTTAGAGGCGTCGCGACAAATTTCTTTTCGGCGAAAATGATTTCCCTTTCTAGAACGACGCCCGGAGCTGGCAGCGTCGCATTATAGCCGCGCTCGCTTTCGAGCAGCGCGGGATCGCCGAGGGTCTTTGCAAGAAGCGCCGACCAAGCGCCGGCGGCGACGACAATGGCGCCGGCTTGTATCTTTTTACCATCGCGCAATGTCGCGCTTGGTTCACCTTCGCCAGACGAAGCAATGCGCTGAACGCTTCCCGATGCGATGATGACGCCTTGATCTTGAAGCCAGCGCCGCAAGGCGTCGACGAGCCGTTTTGGATCGTTCACGTGGGACCATTGCGGCGTGAAAACAGCTCGGCGAATATTTGGCCCAAGCGCTGGCTCGATGTCGCGCGCTTCATCGCCACCCATCATATCCACAGCGATCCCGTGCGAGCGTTTGACGGCCCATTCCTTAGCGTCACGGTGAAATCCGATCTCGGATTCGTAGACGGTCAAAGCGCCATTTCGATGCAATTCGCTCGAAAGGTCGGTCCGTTGCAGCATGGGCAGGAGATCGTCATAGACGCGGCGATTGAGAGCGGACAGCGCCGTCGAAATTCGCGCAACCTCCTTCGGCGCCCCTGCCCTCACGAAACGCCAAAGCCAAGGCATGAGCTTCACCGCGTGGCTTGGCCTGATCGTCAAAGGCCCTAAGGGATCGAACAACCATCGCGGCGCGCGCCACATGACGCCGGGCGTCGAGGCGGGAACAATCTCCGTGACGGCAATGCCGCCAGCGTTGCCGAATGACGCCTTGTCGCCCTCGGGGTCTTTGTCGATCACCGTCACCGCGGCGCCTTCTTCGAGGCAATGGTAAGCGACCGCCAAGCCGACGATTCCGGCGCCAATGACGACGATAGTAGGTTTTCCCAAATCCGCCTCGGAAGATAGCCGGCTCGACCGGCCAGGCGATTGTAGATTAGATACCGCTCGGACGCTCAAGCGCGTAAAGGTCCAAGCATCGCCAGGAGACTTTGTCATGACCATTTGGAAAGGCGTCTTTCCAGCCGTCACTACCAAGATGACGAGCGAGGGATTGGTCGATCTCAAAGCGACCCAGGCAAGTCTCGATCGTCTGATCCAGAATGGGGTCGCAGGCGTCATTGTTCTGCCGATGCTGGGGGAAAACGCTTCGCTATCGCCTTCTGAACGGGAATCGGTTATTCGCGCCGCGGTCGAAGTCGTCCATGGCCGCGTACCGCTGCTCTCCGGCCTTGCGGAAATTACGCTGGCGACGGCGAAAGAACATGCCCACGATTACGAGCGGTTCGGCGCCGAAGGCCTGATGGTTTTCCCCAGCCTCGGCTACAAGACCGATCCGCGAGAAACAGTTGCGTGGTACAAAGGGATCGCCTCGGCCTCGTCGCTGCCGGTCATGATCTACAATAATCCGATCGCCTATGGCGTCGACGTCACCCCGCCGATTCTCGAAGAGCTCGCCGATACGCCCGAGATCGTCTGTATCAAGGAGGAGAGCGGCGACATCCGGCGCGTCACCGATCTCTTCATCGCCTGCGGCGATCGCTTCAGCGTCTTTTGCGGCGTCGACGATCTCATCGTCGAGAGCCTGTCGCTCGGGGTCACCGGCTGGGTGTCGGGCATGACCAACGCGTGGCCGGCCGAATGCGTGGAAATCTTCAACCTATGCGTCAAGAACAGATATGACGAGGCGCGTCAGCTTTATCTCATCTTGACGCCGTCGTTCCATCTCGACACGCATGTCAAACTCGTACAGTACATCAAGCTTGCGGAACAGATCGTTTATGGCGCGCCGGAACATGTGCGGGCGCCGCGGCTGCCGTTGACAGGCGAGGAGCGGGAGCGCGTGATTCGTACTGTCGAAGCAGCGATCGACGCGCTTGGAAAACGTAATAGAAAGGCGGCGTGATAACCCCCGTCCCGAAGGGAGATGGGAGTCAGCCTAAGTTCAATTCCTTGAAGAAATCATTCCCCTTGTCGTCGATGACGATGAAGGCCGGAAAATTTTCGACTTCGATGCGCCACACCGCCTCCATGCCGAGTTCCGGATATTCCAACGTCTCGACCTTGCGGATGCTCTCTTGCGCCAAGAGCGCAGCCGGCCCCCCGATCGAACCGAGGTAGAAGCCGCCATGCTTGGCGCAGGCTTCGCGTACCTGCTTGGAGCGGTTGCCTTTGGCGAGCATGACCATCGAACCGCCAGCGGCTTGGAATTGATCGACGTAGGCGTCCATGCGCCCGGCCGTGGTGGGCCCGAAGGAGCCTGAAGCGTAACCAGCCGGCGTCTTGGCGGGGCCGGCGTAATAGACGGGATGGCGCTTGAAATATTCCGGCATAGGCTCGCCGCGTTCGAGCCGCTCGCGAATTTTGGCGTGAGCGAGATCGCGAGCGACGATCATCGGGCCTGACAAGGAGAGCCGGGTTCGGATCGGATGTTTCGACAAAGTCGTCAGAATCTCCTTCATCGGCGCGTTGAGATCGACGTTCACGACATCGCCGCCAAGCGACGCTTCAGCAATTCGCGGCATGAAACGCGCCGGATCGTGCTCCAGCTCTTCGAGGAACACACCGTCGCGCGTGATCTTGCCCATGGCCTGCCGATCGGCCGAACAGGAGACGCCGAGACCGATCGGCAGCGAAGCGCCGTGCCGCGGTAGGCGGATGACGCGCACGTCATGGCAAAAATACTTGCCGCCGAATTGCGCACCGACGCCGAGGCTCTGCGTCAGCTTGAAGATTTCGTCCTCCATCGCGAGGTCGCGGAAGCCATGCGCGTCGGCGCCGCCCGACGTCGGCAACGTGTCGAGATAGCGCGTCGAGGCGAGTTTCACCGTCTTCATCGTCTGCTCGGCACTGGTTCCGCCGATGACGATAGCGAGATGGTACGGCGGACAAGCCGCAGTGCCAAGCGTCAGAATCTTCTCTTTGAGAAAGGCGAGCATCCGGTCATGCGTCAGCATGGACGGTACGCCTTGATAGAAGAAGCTCTTGTTCGCCGAGCCGCCGCCCTTGGCGATGAACAGGAACTTATACGCGTCTTCGCCTTCGGCATGGATTTCAATCTGGGCCGGCAGATTGTCGCCGGTGTTCTTCTCCTCGAACATCGAGAGCGGGGCGAGCTGCGAATAACGAAGGTTCTTCTTTTCATAAGCGCCGGCGATGCCTTCGGCGATCGCGGATTCGTCGTCGCCGTCCGTCCAGATCAGCCGGCCCTTCTTGGCCGTGACGATGGCCGTGCCGGTGTCCTGGCACATGGGCAAAACCCCGCCCGCGGCGATATTGGCGTTTTTCAGGAGATCGTAGGCGACGAATTTGTCATTCGACGTCGCCTCGGGATCATCGAGAATTTTGGCGAGCTGAGCGAGATGGCCCGGCCGCAGAAGATGATTGATGTCGATCAGCGCCGCCTCGGCCAGAAGCCGGATCGCCTCGCGATCGACGACGACGACCTCGCGCCCCAACGCCTTCTCGACGCGCACGCCCTCGCTCGTCAATTTGCGATAAGGCGTCGCATCCGCGCCGATCGAAAGCACCGGGCGATAAGCGTAGGTCATGAGGGGGACTCCAGGCGAACGCTAAAAGTGGTCGCCATGGATTTAATCCCGCAAGCCTCGATTTCCAAGCGGCCGGTTTTGCCTATCCTTGCCGGCGGCGGCGCGCCGACTCACGAATCGCCCCCCGCCTGCCCTCGCTTCCATCCGCGTTCGGACCTTTATCAGCGCTGTTCTGAGAAGGGCTGCGCGGGGCTTGGGCGCATAGCCAATCTATAAAAGCGCTGCACCTTTCGCGGGTCGCGCTATCAGTCGATTCCAGAATATAGTACCCGAAGCCGGTCGTCAGTCTTTTGTCGCTCAGCGCGATCAAAGTGCCTTCGTTCAGAGCGTCAATCACAAGTGGCCAGCTCGCCAGCGTCACCCCGCTCCCGCGTTCCGCAGCCAGGAGGCTCAAATGCGAGTGATTGAAATGCGGGCCGGCCCCCATATCCACATCGCCTGGCAATACGGCGTCGTCGCCCGCAAAGCTCCGCCATTCCTGCCAGGAGGTTCCGATATTGTCGTCGTGAAGAAGCGTATGATCGCCGATCCCCTCAATCCACGGCCTTGTCAGTGCCGCTAAGTTTGGACTCGAGACGGGAAAGATAGTTTCCTCCAGAAGTAGTCTGGCGTGACAGTTGGGCCATTCGCCGCGTCCATACAGAATGGCCATGTCAGCCTCCGAGGGCCGGAAACCTTCCGTATATTCGAAGGTAACGATCTGAACGCTCGTGCCTCTATGGCCCTTGAGAAAACCAGGCAAGCGACCGACCAACCAACGATTGGCGAACGAATCAGTGGTCTGAACGGTCAGAACCTGCCCCTTCCCGCTACGCGCGATCTCCATCTTCGTACGCCGAGAGAGATCGTCCAACAATGCGGAGATCTCAAACAAATACCGTCGTCCCGCTTCGGTGAGGCCGACCGAGCGCACGCTTCGATTAAAAAGACGAAAACCCAGCCAGCGTTCGAGACTTCGGATTTGATGACTCACAGCCGAAGCCGTGACATGAAGCTCCTCGCTCGCCGCCTTGAAACTTCCTAATCGAGCAGCCGTCTCTGCAGCTATCAACGAATTCAAAGGCGGTAACTGACGTTTCACGCCAAATTCCAACATGAAATATCCTCAACTAAACGACAAAATTCCTCGTTTGTAAATCACGCATAGTTTCAGGCAGTATGTATACACATATTAATAAATAAAATTGTGCGCAAGCGGAATGTCTTCTTAAAAGCGAGATACTCCCATGACCATTTCAGCAGCTCACATGCATGAAGATACCCATATAGATTGGTCGTCCCTCACGCCTGGTACGTTCTGGGTCACGGCAGATAAAGTACAAGATGATACGCTTTCCCAAGCGACTGAAATGTTCTCCGCGCTGGAGACCGTCAATGAGAAGGCGCTGAAAGAAATATTGATCCAATATAGATATTTTACTGTCTACTATATTACTGATCTGGCTCTCCTCATCGCTGGGATGGAAGACAGTCCGATGCGGAGTTTTCTGGCCGACATTCTTTATGACGAACTGGGTTGCGGAAAAGCGGACGGCGCCCACCCAAGGCTCTACGATAACTTTCTCTCGAGCATTGGCGTAAGGGACCCCGACCTCAACGCGCTGGCGCTGCGCAACAACATTGAATTGCTCGATGACGCGCGGCGTCACCTCGTCGCCGCGGAAAACGGCAGCGACTACGGCGTCGGTCTGCGCGGGATGGGCGGAGAGTGCGTCTGTCAGATATATATCGCGCAGCTCCATCAGCACCTCATCCAAAATCCCTATGTTCGCGAGAATTATAACGATATCGATTGGCGCTTTTGGGATCTTCACGTCGGCGATCACGATATCGAACACCGTGAAAAAACGCGTGCTCTCATCGACAGCGAGGTCGTCGCTAAAGGCGGCGACGGTTTGA
>JASLHV010000080.1 GCA_030153205.1 Roseiarcus sp.
GGCGTTGCAAAGTGGGCGTCGAGCGATGGGTCTATCCGGCCCGACAGGGGCAGCACCGGCGCGAAGACGCCAAATAGTAGGACCAGGACGAAGGCCCAGATGAAATCCGGCACGGCCAGGAACAAGCCATTGATCGCGTCGATAATGGGCGCGACCGCGGAATCGCTCAAAAGCGTCGCAACGACGGCTACGGCGCCGCCGACGAATACCGCGAAGAAAAGGGACGCGACGGCGAGTTCGAGCGTCGCCGGCAATCTTTCGCCGAGCAACGCGAGCACGTTGCGGTGAAGCGAGATCGAAACGCCAAAGTCGCCGCGTAGGAGATCGCGCGCCCAGACGACGAATTGGACCGGCAAACTGGCGTCGAGGCCGTAATGCGCGCGCAAAGCGGCGATATCGGCCGCCGATGCGCCTGGCGAGATCATCATCGCGATCGGGTCGCCAGGCACGACGCGCAACAAAACGAACACGATCGTCGCGACGCCGACCAGCGTGATCGCCGCCATGGCGAGGCGATGAGGGATGCTCGACCTCATGCGCAACAGGAAGGGGAGAGGGAGCGCGAAAACCGCTCGGTCACCGCGTCTCCCTTTCGTTTTTACGCCTTCGAGACGAGCGTCGGCTCTAGCGCGCCGGTCCCGTTAGCGATCACTTTCAGCGACGACTTGAATATGATCGGCTGAGAATACTGCACCAGCGGTATCACATAGCCTTTCTCGGCGATATATTTGTCGACCGCTTTCCAGCCGGCGATACGCTTGTCTTCGTCCTTTTCAGCCCAAAGCGGCCCGATCATGTCGTCGAGATCTTTCGACTTCCAGGCCGAATGCGGCGAAGGCGTGAACATGGCGAAGCCGGTCGAGCAGGTGGGATCGCCGATCGCGTCGCCCCAATTGTAAAACGCCATCGGCGCGAGCTTGTGCCCGGCGCGCAATTCATAATGCTTCGCGATTTCGTAGACTTCGATCTCCGCCTCGATGCCGACTTTGCGCCACATGCCGACGATCGCCTGGATCATCTCGTAATCCTTCGGCTTGAACCCGCGCGTCGTCTGGATCTTGAACTTGACTGGCTTCTCCGGCGAATAACCGCTTGCGGCGAGCAGTTTCTTCGACTGCTCCGGATCGTAAGGAACCTTGATCGACGGATCGTAAGCCGCATAGCCGGGAGCGTCCAACGTCGCGATCGGCGTCGCATAGCCGCGCAGCAGCCGCTTGGCGATCGTTTCCTTGTCGATCGCATAGATCGCCGCGAGACGAACGTTCTGGTCGAGCATCTCTTTTTCGACATTGGTGATGAAGATCATGCCGATGTCGGTGATGGGCTGGCAGACGCCGGCGAGGCCGGGCTTGTCCTTCAGACGATCGTATTCTTCATAGGGGATTTCGAGCGTGACATCCGCCGAGCCGCTCTCGATCTCTGCGACGCGGCTCGTGCCGTCCGGCACGAACTTGAAGATGACGGTCTCGAACGCCGGCTTTGGCCCCCAATATTTGTCGTTGCGCTTAAGCCGCAGAAAGGCGTTGCCTTGATACTCATCGACCATGTAAGGGCCGGCGCCGATCGGCTTCTTCTCGAAGCCTTCCGCTCCGACCTTTGTATAATAAGCCTTTGGTAGGATATAACCGGTGAGGAAGGCCATCCATTTGAAGACGGTCGGATCGAATTGTTTGACGTCGGCGGTAATGCGCTGACCATCGACCTTAAAATTGTCGATCGAGCCCCAAACGAACGGAACCGGACTGCCGTTCTTTGGATCGCCAGCCCGCGTGATCGACCAAACGACATCGTCAGGCGTGAACGGCGTTCCATCGTGCCACACGACGCCTTCGCGCACATCCATCCATACTTTCGTCTTGTCGTCGTTCCAGCCCCACTTGGTCAAAAGGCCAGGCGCGAGCGAGAGATCGGTGTTCTGACCAATCGGTTGATCGAAGATCGCGCGATAGATCGCCTGGATGGTCGGATTGACGGCGGAAGGGCCGACCGTCGGATCAAACGACGGCAAGTTTACGTTGAAGGCGATTGTGAGCTTGTCGCCGGCTTGCGCTGACGCGCTGCCGCCGACGAGCAGTCCCGAAAGAAAACCAGCCCCGCCAAGCGCGAGCGCCTGGCGTCGATCTAAATTGAACATGAGAACCTCCGACCTTCCCCTCAAGCAAATCGCTATGCGACCTCGACATCTCGAGACGATGCGCGACAATCGAGCCGTTCCCTCCGACGCGTCTCCCCGGCGCCTTCCGCCTTCCCTTTGCGGGAGCCAGGGCGCGCTTGCGAAAGACTAGCCCAGCATATTTCTATTCCATGCGCATTCATATATATAATTCCGCGTTCAATACCGGTGTCAAGGGTCCCGCGGACCGAAGAAACGCTTATATTTCGAGCAAGATGAGCATATTTTGATGTCAAGGGATCAGGCGTTGACAATCAATCCTGCGCAAAAATATGCTTGTGCAGATGAATGGACGCGCAGGTAAGCTTCTGCGCCTGACGTCCGACGAGGAGGTACGCCGTGGCGGAACGGTCGTTCGCTCGCGAGGTTCAAGATCTCAAGCTCGGCGCCGGCGAGGTCTTCCGCGGCGAGGGCATTCTCGCGATCACCAAGGCGCTGCTGCAATCCGGCGTCTCCTATGTCGGCGGATATCAAGGATCGCCAATTTCCCATCTGATGGATGTTCTCGCCGACGCCAAAGACGTGCTGGCCGACCTCGGCGTACATTTCGAGACGTCTGCGTCTGAAGCGACCGCCGCCGCAACCCTTTCGGCTTCCGTTATGTATCCGGTGCGCGGCGCGGTCACTTGGAAATCCACCGCAGGCACCAATGTCGCCGCCGATGCGCTTTCGAATCTCTCGTCCGGCGGCGTGACCGGCGGCGCGATGATCATCATCGGCGAGGATTACGGCGAAGGCTCGTCCATCATGCAGGAGCGTAGCCACGCCTATGCCCTGAAATCTCAGATATGGCTGCTTGATCCTCGGCCGAACCTGCCAACCCTTGTGCGCATGGTCGAGGAAGGGTTCGAGCTTTCGGAGGCCTCGAATACGCCTGTTATGCTCGAAGTGCGCATTCGCACATGCCATGTGCATGGGCAGTTCGTCTGCAAAGACAATCAGAAGCCTAAATATACCTTACGGCAGGCGCTGGAGAATCCAGTGCGCGACGTCAACCGCATCGTGCTGCCGCCAGCGTCTTTCGTGCACGAGAAGGACAAGCTGGAGCGGCGCATGCCGACCGCGGTCGCGTTCGTCAAATCGCGTAAGCTCAACGAAACCTTTGGCCCCGCCAAGGGAGACGTCGGCGTCGTGATGCTCGGCGGCATGTACAATACGACGATGCGGGCCTTGCAATATCTTGGTCTTGCCGATGCTTATGGCGAAAGCGCGGTCCCTCTCTATGTGCTCAATGTCGCCTATCCGCTGATCGAGGACGAACTAATCGCGTTCTGCCGCGATAAGCGCGCGGTGTTGATGGTCGAAGAAGGGGCGCCGGACTATATCGAACGCGATCTCAACACGATTTTGCGTCGCCGTGACATTCAAACCAAGGTCTCGGGCAAGGACGTGTTGCCGATGGGCGGCGAATATACCGCGCCGGTCCTCATCAAAGGGGTTCGGGAGTTTCTCGCCGCCCATGCCCGCGAACTGTTGGGCAATGAGCCTCCAGGTCCTGATCCGTCGTCAGTGCTCGCCGATCCGAAGGTGAAAGCGCTCGCCGAGGTTGTGCCGCCGCGTCCGCCGGGCTTCTGCATCGGTTGCCCCGAGCGGCCGATCTTTGCAGCGATGAAGCTGGTCGAGCAGGAGCTCGGCCAGCACCACGTCTCAGCGGACATTGGCTGTCACCTTTTCTCGATTCTGCCGCCCTTCAACATTGGCGCAACGACGATGGGCTATGGCCTCGGGCCCGCGTCGGCGTCCGCCTTCAATGTGCCGGCGTCGAAACGGCCGATCTCGGTGCTTGGCGACGGCGGTTTTTGGCACAATGGTCTTGCCTCATCGATCGGCAACGCCGTCTTTAATAAGCACGACGGCGTGACCCTCATCGTCGACAATTATTATTCCGCGGCGACCGGAGGTCAGGACATTCCTTCCTCGCGCGCGCTCAATCCGCGCCGCCAGACAAACAACAGCATCGTCGACGCCGTGCGCGGCATCGGCGCCCAATGGGTGCGTCAGATCGACCGCACCTACGACGTCGGCAAGATGCGCGACACGTTGCGCGAGGCGCTGACAACCAAGGAATCCGGCCCGAAGATCATCGTGGCGTCGTCCGAATGCATGTTGAACAAACAGCGGCGTGTGCGTCCGCTTTTGAATAAGGCGATCAAGTCCGGCGAGCGCGTCGTGCGCGAAAAGTTCGGCGTCGACGAGGACGTCTGCACGGGCGATCACGCCTGCATCCGTCTTTCCGGCTGCCCATCGCTCTCGGTCAAGCAAACGGATGATCCCTTGAAGGACGATCCTGTCGCCGCAATCGACGAGAATTGTGTCGGCTGCGGCAATTGCGGCGAGGTCGCGGACGCCGCAATTTTGTGCCCGTCCTTCTATCGCGCCGAGATCGTTCACAATCCGACCCGGCTCGACCGCTGGCTCCAGCAGGCGCGCTCGGCGGTGATCAATTGGCTTGAACGCCGGCGCACAGCCGGACGCGCGCGCTTTGCCGAAGAGGGCGTATGAACGACGCGACCTCGGGTCGATCGCTCGGCGTTGGCGCGCCCCGCATTTCGATCGCGATTCTTGCGATGGGCGGGCAGGGCGGCGGCGTGCTCGTGGACTGGATCGTCGCCGTTGCGGAAGCTCAAAGCTGGGCGGCGCAATCAACCTCGGTGCCGGGCGTTGCGCAACGCACGGGCGCAACAATCTACTATATCGAAATGGCCCCGAGAAAGGATGGCGCCGACCCGGTTTTGGCGCTCATGCCGACTCCCGGCGACGTCGATATTGTCATCGCCGCCGAATTGATGGAGGCGGGCCGTTCGGTGCTGCGCGGTTTGGTCACGCCGGACCGTACGACGCTCATCGTCTCCACCCATCGCGCCCTCGCCATTGTTGAGAAGCAGGCGCCCGGCGACGGCGTCGGCGATCC
>JASLHV010000086.1 GCA_030153205.1 Roseiarcus sp.
TTGATCCATGCCGAGGGAAAAGACGTTGAGGAGGCCGCGCATAAGATAGACATGCACGTCCGACCGCGCAGCGGCGCGAGCGTCCCCCACGAATGAGGTCAACGCCAACGCCGCCGCCACAAACACGCCGCCGATTCGCAATTCTCGAAGGAGCAAGGTGATGATCTCTCCAAAGTATGCTCGACGCTGCCGCGGCGTCTTCGTCCCTGATGTCTCAGTCAAAGAGAGATCTCCCAATACATTCTTGCCTGCGCGAGTCGCGACCAAGGAGGTGACACTTTTATCGCCTGTCCTCATGGCCGTGGCAATATTGGCGGTCAAGAATAGAAAGCGTCCCCTACGCGATGGTCATGTGTTGAGCGCGTTCAAGTCGTCGACGCGGAATCGCGGCAGAATCGCAGCGTCTCGAAACTCCTCGTCGGCGTCTTTCCGCTCTCCCGCTCATCGCGATCCAAACCGCTTCTTTGCCGCGTCCGTGAACGGCGTGAACAAGCTGACGAGCGTGCCTTCAGGGTCGCGAAATTGCGCTGTGCGATTCCCCCAAGGCATTGTCTTTGGTTCGTGAACCACCTCGACCTCATCCTTCAGCCGCGCGAAGTCGGCGTCGACGTCCACCGCCATGAATTCGAGGATCGCGGTGCGGTTAGACCCGGCCTCCGCGCTGCCTTCCTTGAACAGCGCCACGCTTTCCGCGCCGCCGATAGCGAGCGTGGCCGACGACGTGACGATCTCGGCGAATTGGGGCGCGAGCCACTCAGCGGATTGGCCGGTGACCACTTCATAAAATCCAACCATGGCTTTGATATCTCTGGCGACGAGACGTGTGGAGGCGAATTTCATAGCTCAGTCCTTTCCTTGGCGCGCCGAGGCGGCGCGACAAGAGCTTGTCTCACACCCCTCCTGACAGCATTCTGTCCGGAGGAGTCAGTACTCATGCGCCGCGCCGACCGCCTGTTTCAGATTATCCAGATTCTTCGCCGCTCGACCCGGCCTGTAACTGCCGAGGCCCTGGCTGCCGAGCTCGAGGTCTCGACACGCACCGTATATCGCGACATGGCGGACCTTATGAGCCAGCGAGTGCCGGTCGACGGGGAGGCCGGGTTGGGCTACCTGCTCAGCGCTGACTACGACATGCCACCGCTGATGCTGACGCCAGATGAAATAGAGGCGGTAGTCCTCGGCGCCCAATGGGTGGCCGGGCGGGGCGACAAAGTGCTCGCCAACGCCGCGCGCGACATTGTCGCTAAAATTGCAGCCGTCGTGCCCGAACATATGCGTCCCTTCATCGTGACGCCGAGTGTGGGCGTGAAACCGCGCGCGGAGGCGCCTCAGGAGGGGCCCGACACGTCCGCATTCAGACGAGCGATCCGGGAGGGTTCCAAGCTGCGCCTTCACTACCGCACGGAGACCGGGCGCGTGACCGAGCGCAAAGTGTGGCCGGTTATCCTAGGCTATGCCGACACGAACGGCTTACTCGTCGCTTGGTGCGAATTGCGACAGGATTTCCGGCATTTCCGCACTGACCGGATGATCGAGGCTCAGGTGCTGGATGAAGTCATTGGGGTACGCAAAGAAGAATTACGTCGCCGCTGGCAACGTTGGCGCGAAACTGAACACGACAAACATCAGCTAGACTGAGCGACGTACCTAAGCGTCTCTAGATATTGTTGGAAAGAAGAATGAACGCCCGCCTTATTCACGTCTGGATTCCAGGTACGAAACCGCCTTCACGCCGAACAACGCCGAATCCGGTATGACCACGTTATTAACTCGGGAATTGCCGCGTGCTTTGCGCCAATCAAACGTCTTTTCGTAAATGCGCGTGGAGCGCCTCCGCGGCTTTCCCGTGCTTGACAGCGGCGAAGACGTCCGACAGCGATCCCCCCGTCTTGAACCAGCGTCGACGATATAATACGCTCGAAAGAACGAGCGCTCGAGCCCCATTAAATAATCTCGGAGGAGGCCCCCATGCGGCGCGTTTGGCTCGCGGCCTGCAGTTCAACGTCTTTGCTCGCGGCGTCAGGATTAGCGTCGGCCGCGACATGCGACAGTCTTCAGGGCAAGAGCTTCGGAAGCGCGACGATCGTCGCGGCGCAAGATATTGCGCCGCCATTCTCCGTGATGGGCAAGGATCCGCCGCAGCCGACCTCGGTGACCGTACCCTTCTGCCGCGCGCAAGGCGTCATTAAACCGAGCGCGGATTCCGACATTAAGTTTGAAGTCTGGTTGCCGCCAGCCGCAAGCTGGAACGGCAAATACGAAGGCATCGGCAATGGCGGTTTCGCGGGATCATTGATCTACCCGTCGATGAACTGGTCTCTGGCTGGCGGTTACGCGGTCTCGGGCACGGACACCGGCCACGAGGGAGGTTCGCTCGATTCCGACTGGGCCAAAGGCCATCCTGAGAAGGTCGTCGATTTTGGCTGGCGTGGGGTGCACGAGACAGCGCTCGCGTCGAAAGCGGTCGTTGAGGCCTACTACGGCAAAGCGCCGGCGCATGCTTATTTCAGCGGCTGCTCGGATGGCGGTCGCGAGGCGCTGATGGAAGCGCAGCGTTTCCCTGGGGATTATGACGGAATTATCGCCGGCGCGCCGGCCAACGCCTGGACGAGGTTGCTCTCCAACGGAGCGGCGAACGAACAAGCGTTGACTGCCTCTCCGGACGCCTGGCTGCCGCCAGAAACCCTTGCTGCGGTCACGCAGGCGGTAGTTGCGGCATGTCACGGCGCCAACGGCGTATTGCCCGATCCCGAGCGCTGCCATTTCGACCCCACGGCGCTCGCATGTAAGGCGGAGGCGACGAAAGCATGCTTGACCCCGCCGCAGTTAAAAACGCTACAGGCAATCTACGGAGGTTCAAAAGACGATGCCGGCAAGCCGATCTTTCCCGGCTACGCGCTTGGGGGCGAGAGCGGGCCAGGCGAATGGCCTCTATGGATCACGGGTCAGGAGCCAAACCGTGTCGCAGGAACGCTGCTGCATGGCTTTGCGAGCGGCTATTTCAATAATCTGGTCAACGACGGCGCGAGCAAGGATTATCTCAAACAAAGCGTGACGCAGAATCTCGCCGATGCGCAAAAGAAAACCGCGGAGGCGCTCGATTCCGACAATCCCGATCTCAGTCCATTCCAGGCGGCGGGCGGAAAGCTTCTGCAATTCCACGGTTGGAATGATTCCGCGATTCCCGCGGCGAGTTCAATCGAGTATTATAAGGCCGTCGCGGCGAAGATGGGCGAGGCGGGCAAAATCAAGACATTCTATCGCCTCTTCCTAGCGCCAGGAATGGATCATTGCGGCGGCGGCGCAGGACCCAACGCCATTGGAGGCGTCTTCGGCCTGTCGCCACCCGCTCGCGACTCGACGCATGACGTCACCTCCGCCCTTGCCCACTGGGTGGAGGACGGCGTTGCGCCTGATCAACTCGAGGCGACAAAGTATAACGAGAACGATCCGAGCAAAGGCGTCGCATCACAGGGGACTTGGACGGCGTATTCAGGGGAGTAACGCGCCGCGGATCAGCATCGAGCTCGGTCTTACGCGCTGCCGATCGTGACACGTCTTAGCTCAAGACGTTATCGTGAGCGCAAGACGTTATCGTGTGGGCTTACCGCCGAACGCACACCGTCTGGCCGCGATAGTCGCCGGCGACAAGCGTCGTCTGTATTTTCTCGTCGTCTGGCCCTCGATGAGCGAACGAAAATATGTACTCTTGATCATTGATATCGGCCGTCAGGAACCCATTGCCTGACTGCAGTTTTGCGCTCTCATCGCCAATTGTGAGGCGTTCCCGCTCATACGTCGTATCGATCACGATCAGCGGCTGCCCTTTGAAATGGCAGGCGTAGACGCCGGCCCAGGCAGGCGACGCAAGTGTGGCGATTGCGATTGTGGTCATGACAAAGTTAGTCATCGTCAGATCATCTGTCTTTCGGAATGGCGTCGCGGTTTCGTGGCGTGCGGCCATTTTGGCCTTCCGCCTCCTGACGTCTGCGACGCTTGTATTAGATCTGATCCGGATACGCCCTCTTATACTCACCCGATCGCGAGACGAGAGGCATATGCTCATTTCCTTCGCGAGGCATATTTGGTCATCGCGCCGTCGGATGATACGGCCAAACGTCTGAGCGCCGTCTTTCCCTCTGTAAAATTCACTGTAAGGCCGCATGAGGAATATTCAGAAATCGCAAAAGTCGCTCCAACTGCAACTTCCGTATCGGCGAAGCTGCGCGTCGCGATTGTCGGCGCGATAGGCTCCCACAAGGGAGCCGACGTCGTGCGTAACTTAGCTCTCGACGCCAAGCAACGCGGCCTTGCCGTTGAATTCGCTATAATCGGCTATTCATCAATCGATACAGACACGCTGGAAAATCTGGGTATCGAGCAAACCGGGCTTTACGCCAGCGACGCAGAGGCGCTTTTTCATTTAAGACGTCTACAGCCAGATCTCGCATTATTTCCATCAATTTGGCCGGAGACTTATTGCTACGCTCTAACATTGGCGCTCGACGCCGGAGTCTTTCCCGTTGTGTTTGATCTCGGAGCTCAAGCGGAACGCTTGAAGAACTATGACGTAGGACGGGTCCTTGACGTCTCGCTAGTCGATCGCCCCTCCGACTTGAACGACGCCTTACTTGAGCTCCATTGTGAGAACCGACCGATCAGGGAAGTTCGATTC
>JASLHV010000242.1 GCA_030153205.1 Roseiarcus sp.
GGTAGACAGGGTCTTTGGACATGTAGTGGAGCGTGTCGTGCATCCATCCCATGTTCCATTTCAAGGAAAAGCCAAGTCCCCCTTGCGAAGGCGGCTTTGTAACGCCCGGCCACGCAGTCGATTCCTCTGCGATCGTGAGAACGCCAGGATTCCTTTCAGCGATAATACTATTGAGATGCTTGAAAAACTCGATAGCTTCCAAATTCTCGCGCCCACCGTACTGGTTCGGAATCCATTCGCCGGCCTCGCGGCTATAGTCGCGATAAAGCATCGACGCAACGGCGTCCACGCGAATCGCGTCTATATGGTAGTGTTCGATCCACTCGAGCGCGCTGGCGATCAGAAAGCCTTTCACCTCGCTACGGCCGAGATTGTATATGAGCGTATTCCAGTCTCGATGAAATCCCTCGCGCGGATCCTGATGCTCGTAAAGACAAGTGCCGTCAAAGCGCGCCAGCCCCCACACATCGGTTGGGAAGTGAGCCGGCACCCAGTCGACGATCACGCCGATCCCGGATTGATGACAATAATCAACCAGCGCGGCAAAGTCCGACGCCTCGCCGTAACGCCCTGTTGGACTGAAGAGCCCCAATGGCTGATAGCCCCACGATCCTCCGAATGGATACTCGGCTATTGGAAGAAATTCGAGATGGGTAAATCCCATTTCCTTGACATAAGGCACCAGACGTTCGGCCATCTCACGCCACGTCAGGCTGCGCAGATCTTCCTCCACGATCCTTGCCCAGGAACCAACGTGAACTTCGTAAATAGATAAGGGCGCGTCATAACCTTGACGTGATTCTCTTTCTTTGAGCCACGCCTCGTCGCTCCAACGAAAAGGCGCACTTGACGCCACGATAGAAGCGGTCCCAGGCGACATCTCGCTCGCCCGAGCGACCGGATCTGCTTTTTGAGGGAGGAGCGCGCCATCAGGGCCGAGCATCTCGAATTTATATCGCATCCCAGAACGCGTTCCTGGAATGAACAGCTCCCAAACTCCTGCTTCGGGACGTAGGCGCATGGGGTGGCGTCGGCCGTCCCAGGCATTAAAATCTCCTACGACCGAAACCCGACGGGCATTGGGAGCCCAGACAGAAAAACGTACGCCTGGAACGCCTCTGATCGTCATGTCCTGGGCGCCCAGACAACGGGCGAGCTCGTAGTGGGTGCCCTGCGCGACCAAATGCAAGTCGAGGTCGCCGAGCAATAAGCCGAACCTATAAGCGTCTTCGATTTCCTGAACAGCGTTCGGCCATTGGATACGCAGGCGGTACGCTCGGGCGCGGTCGACAAGGCCGGCAAAAAGGCCGCCGGGATGAGCGAACTCCAAGGGTGCGATGACGCTTCCATCTTCCGGCGCGACGGCCTCGACTTTTTGCGCTCCTGGAGCGAACGCTCGGACGACATGGCCTATGGGAGTCTCGTGGGGCCCGAGAATCGAAAATGGATCGCCATGCCTGCCATCGACAAGAGCCTGGATAGCGTCGGCGCTCATTCCGGCGAGAGCGTCCTGTCCGATCGTCATAAGCGACGCTCCCGCGCCTTCGCGCGATCCACAATCTTTGCAAAGCCCCGCAACGGAATCGAAAGCCACTTCGGCCGGTTGGCTGCTTCGTAGCTGATTTCGTAGCTCGCCTTCTCTAGGATCATTAAATCAAGAAGATCCGCTCGTGAGGAATCCAGGCCGAGTTGAGGGGCGTTCGAAACGGTCTGCCAATATTGATCAAGGAAGGCCGTCGCGGTCTCGCGGCGATATTCACTGAGAAGCTTTGCGCGGCGCTCGCGCGCCGGCTGCGAACTGGGATCGATATCAGCGAGTTCAAAAGACGCGGCTGCATAATCCAGAGATCTCAAGAATCCCGCGACGTCCCGAAGCGGCGTCGATTTTAAGCGGCGTTGGTCAAGTGGTTTCAATGGCTCGCCTTCAAAATCGATAATAAAAGCATCCGATTGAGAAATAAGGATTTGACCCAGGTGAAAATCGCCGTGAACGCGGATGAATCTCGTGCCGAGGGCATTTTCGGCAAGTTTTCGGACGATAGCCAGAACGTCCTCCTGCTCCGCCAGGACTGAGCCAACCAGCGCTCGATCCCCTTCCGCAAGATTTTCCCGTCCGCGCTCGAGGTCTTTCAACGCTTGAAGGACTTGCTCGCCTGCGCGATTGCTCAACTCGGCGACGATGTCATCGTCGGCTAATATAGGCGCAAAGGAGGGATTGTTTGTCGAGGAGGAGAGCGCAACATGAAGCTCTCCTAGGCGCAAACCTACGGTAGCCGAGAATTTCGCCAGCGTTTCGAATGGCGAATGGGCGTCGCCGGCTGATCCATTGCCGATCGAAGCGTCCTCCAACGAACGCTTGAGATTGTCGAGCGTCCAAGTCCACGCGTCACCCTGATTGGGAATGCTTCTTTGAATTATCGCGAGCGTATGAGGCGTTTGATCTTTATCAGTCCTTACGATCTCGCCCAAGAGTTCGGCGGCGTTAACATAGCCCGAGATTGTGAGCTGTCGCGTCATTTCAGCCTCGGGGTGCACGCCCGGCGTAACACGGCGAATGAGCTTGATCATAGCGACGTTGCCGAGAATGAGCGAGCTGTTGGACTGCTCGGCCGAAAGCCATCTCACCGCGCCCTCGCGGAGATCGGGCAGACTTTCGACCCCCGGCTCGGCGACACAACGAACCTCACCGTCCGGTGTGGGAAACGTTGTCCCCGCGCGCAATCCTGCGATGATGGCGCGCGGAAACGCCTCCAGCGCGAACGCGTCCGTAATGAACCCCACCTTACGCCCACGGCGCACTCGCGCCATAGCGAGTTGCTGTGCGAGCGGCTGCGGACTGGCGCCCTCCCAGGCGATCGCGGCCGGAACCAAATACCTTTCCTTACGATCCCCGGCCGTCACTTCGAGCTCGGTAAGCAAAATATCGCGGTAAGACGGCACTTGCGCCGCATAGGCAATCGAAACATCGCTAATCTTTTCGTTCTTCGAGCCAAACCACCGCCTTAGCTGGAGATATCCGGGCAAGAGATCGCGAAGGATCGTGATGGAGTGACGCTCGCCCAGAAGTTCCCGCAAGCTGTCACGAACGACCAATGTCTGCAGGTCCGGAAGCTGCTCCGGGGGCTCATCCCGCCAAGCCGGCGATGCACCGTCGGCTTCTTTTAGTTGAAACCAATAGAATCCATAGGGAGGCAATGTGAGCAAATAGGTCAATTGACCGATAGGCGGGAATGCCGACGGCCCGGTCATCTCCACGAGAACGCGTCCGACATAGGCGGAAAGGTCGAGTTCTACCGGTTGCGGCGTACGCGAAAGGTTCGCGACGCACAACACGGTCGTATCCTCGTATTCTCGCAGGTACGCTAATATTCGGCGATTTCTCGGGTAGAGAAATTTGAGCGTTCCTCGGCCGAACACTTTGTGACTACGCCGAAGCGACAGCATCCGTCGCATCCAGTTGAGCAGCGAGTGCTGGTCTTTCGCCTGCGCTTCGACGTTTATGGCCTCAAAGCCGTATAGAGAATCCATGATTGGAGGGAGCACTACGCTCGCCGGGTCCGCGCGAGAAAACCCGCCATTTCGGTCATCCGACCACTGCATGGGCGTACGAACGCCGTCACGATCTCCCAGATGAAGATTGTCCCCCATGCCCAATTCGTCGCCGTAATAAATCACCGGCGTGCCGGGCATTGAAAGCAAAAGGCCGTTCATAAGCTCGATTCGACGGCGATCTCGGTCTAAAAGCGGCGCCAGTCGGCGGCGGATGCCAAGGTTAAGCCGAGCGCGCGGGTCAGAGGCATATGTACTCCAGAGATAGTCCCGCTCCTGATCTGTCACCATCTCAAGCGTCAATTCGTCGTGGTTCCGCAAAAAGATCGCCCATTGCGAGGATGGGGGTATCTCGGGAGTCTGCCGCAAAATATCAGTGATTGGAAACCGGTCTTCCTTGGCGATCGCCATATACATTCGTGGCATCAGTGGAAAGTGAAACGCCATATGGCATTCGTCGCCGCCGCCGAAATAGAGCTGCGTATCCTCAGGCCACTGGTTAGCCTCGGCCAATAACATGCGATCGTCGTAATGAGCGTCGATCTCGGCCCGAATCGTCTTCAGAATATTGTGTGTCTCCGGAAGATTCTCGTTGGACGTCCCCTCGCGCTCGATGAGATAAGGAATCGCATCGAGCCTCAAGCCGTCGACTCCCATATCGAGCCAGAACCGCATAACGCTGAGTACTTCCTTCATTACGCGGGGATTGTCGAAGTTCAGATCGGGCTGATGAGCGTAAAAACGATGCCAGAAATACGATCCCGCTACGGGATCCCAACTCCAATTTGACTTTTCTGTGTCAACGAAAATGATCCGCGTTTCGGGATATTTGGCATCGGAATTGGACCAGACATAAAAATTGCGCGCGTTAGTGCCCTCGGCGCTCTTTCTTGCACGCTGAAACCATGGATGTTGGTCTGAGGTGTGGTTTATTACAAGTTCCGTGATGACACGAATGCCACGTGCATGGGCGTTGGCGACGAAGGTTTTGAAATCCGAGAGAGCGCCGAAATCGCGGCTGACATCCCGATATCCTGCAATGTCGTAACCGTCGTCTTTTCGCGGCGAAGGATAGAAAGGCAAGAGCCAAACTGCATTGACCCCTAGACTTGCAATATAATCAAGCTTCGCGTTGAGGCCCGGAAAGTCGCCTATTCCGTCATTGTTTCCATCGAAGAACGACTTAACATGCAGTTGGTAGATAACGGCGTCCTTGTACCATAGCGGATCGCTCTCGAGGTGAGATTTCGGGCGGCGAGGCATGTTAAAACTCCAAGCCTCGGCTGAGACGCCAGATTGAAAAAGGCAATTCCTTTGGGA
>JASLHV010000152.1 GCA_030153205.1 Roseiarcus sp.
ACGCGATGGGCGCGCCATAGGAAGTCATGCGCCTGCTCCTCGGCGGAGGGCTGCTTGAAATTCGTCACGCGGCAGCCGAGCGGATTGACGCTGCGCAAAATATGCGTGACGACGCCGTCTTTACCGGCGGTGTCGAGACCCTGCAGTACAATCAGCAGCGATTGGCGTCTCTCCGCGTAAAGACGCATATGACCGTCAGCAATGCGCGCGCGATTGGCTTCGAGCGCTTTTTTGGCGTCGCTCTTATTGACGTCGGGGTCGACAAATCCTGGATCCGCCTTACGGATTTTGAAACGTTTGCCGGGCTCGACAAGAAATTTCCTGCAGTAATTCGTCATGGGAACAGTCCACGCAGTTGCTTGGCGTTACGAACGCGCTCGACGCCGATCGCCATGGCGGCGGTGCGGTTTGAAACTTTGTCCTTTTCGGCGCGGCGCACCACATGGCGCCACGATCGCTCCAGAGCCTGTTCGAGCCGGCTCATGACTTCCTTCTTCGACCAGAAATATTGCTGGAGATCCTGCACCCATTCGAAATAGCTGACGATGACGCCGCCGGCATTGCAGAGAATGTCCGGGATGACGAAAATCTCGTCGCGGCGCTTGTCGAGCACTTGATCGGCCTCCGGCGTCGTCGGCCCATTGGCGCCTTCGGCGATAATGCGGCATTGCAGTTTGACGGCGTTGTCGCCGGTGATGACGCGCTCGACGGCGCAGGGCAGCAGAACGTCACAACGCTGGGTCAGCAAGGCCGTGGGATCGATCGTCGATTCGCTGGAAAAACCTCTTAGAACGCGGTGGGCGGCGACATGGCGATTGACCGCCTCGAGATCGAAGCCTTTGGGATCGTAATAAGCGACCGTATGATCGCTGAGCCCGACAATGCGCACGCCGCGCTCCGCAAGGCCGAGCGCCGCATAAGAGCCGACATTGCCGTAGCCTTGTACGATCGCCGTCGTCTCCGTCGGCTTGAGCCCGAGCTTGTCCATGGCGCGAAAAGCGAGGAAGGCGACGCCGTGCCCTGTCGCCTCGCGCCGCCCCAGCGTGCCGCCGGAATCGACGGGCTTGCCGGTCACGATCTCTGGAACGGTGATTCCTTGGTACATGGAATATGTGTCCATGAACCAGGCCATGATCTGTTCATCCGTTCCCATGTCCGGCGCCATCACATCGACGCGCGGGCCGACGAAGGGAATCATTTCCTGCATGTAACGGCGCGAGAGGTTTTCGAGCTCCGTCCGCGACAAAGCGCGCGGGTCGACGGTGATGCCGCCTTTGGCGCCGCCATAAGGCAGTTCGGCGAGCGCGCATTTCCAACTCATCCACACGGCGAGCGCCGCGACTTCGCCGATGTCGACATTGGCGGCGAAACGCGTGCCGCCCTTGGTCGGCCCGAGCGTCAAATGGTGTTGCACCCGATAGCCCTGGAAGACGGCGGTTCGGCCATCGTCGAGATGAATAGGACAAGAGACGGTGATGGCGCGTTTGGGGAGAAGCAGGCGATCGCGCTCGTCGTCAGGTATTTCGAGATAATCGGCGATCGTATGAAATTGCGTACGCGCCATGTCGAAGACAGGGCCAGTATAAATTGTCACTATGTCCTCCCCTTGCTTGCGCAACGCTCTTATAAAGCAGATGAAATCAAATGCGATGCGGCGCCGCAACGGATAGATAGTCGTACGTCGTCGCGAAAGCGTCTCGGGCCTCGCCTCGTTCTCAAATCGTGCGATCGAAAAAGGTCGTCGAACGCGCCTGCTTGAGCCGGTAAAGCTGGGCTGGCCGGTTGCTGGCCCGTCGCATCGCGCCTGGAATCGGCTCGGCGAAATCGGCCTCGGCGATCCGCTTGCGAAAGGCCGATTTGTCGAGAGGGCGGCCGAGCAAGCGCTCATAGACCGATTGTAACTCGCCCAAGGTGAAGGCGGCCGGCAGGAGATGGGCCGGCAAAGTCGAATATTCGACCTTGCTCCTTATGCGCCGCAATCCGCTCCGCAATATCTCCGCATGATCGAAGGCGAGCGGCGTCGCCGCCGTCTCGCCCTCGATCGGCCGCCAAGCCACATCCGCCGCATTGGCGCCGGCCTGCAAGCCGACATCGTCGGCTGCGATCAGCGCGACATAAGCGACGCTTACGCTCCAGCCGCGCGGGTCGCGGCGATGATCGCCGAAAGTCTGGAGCTGCTCGAGATAGGGCGTCTCGATCCCGGTTTTCTGGCGAAGGACGCGCCGCGCCGCCGTCTCGAGATCGGCGTCCTCATCGACGTGGACGAAGCCGCCAGGCAGCGCCCAAGCGTTGGCGAACGGCTCCTCGCCGCGCTGCATCAGGAGCGCTTCGAGGCCGGTCGGCGCGAGCGCCACAATGACGAGGTCGACCGAGACGATCGGCCTTTGAAAGTCCTGGGATGAGGTTTGCATCCTTATGCTTTATCCCGGATTCACCTTAGTGTAAATCGTCATCTAACTTAGTTGACAATTGCAACTAACTAATTTAGGAACGCTCAGACAAGGCGGCGGCGCCGCCTTTTTGAGGACAACGACGATGTTCGGATTTCGCTTCATCAGGACTGAGCCCACCAAATTCGTGATCCTGTTCCGCAATGGCCGCGCCCGGCGGGCGGGCGCGGGACTGGCCTTCTGGTATTTCGAGCCGTCGAGCTCCATCGTCGTGGTGCCGACCGCCAGCGTGAACGAGCCTTTCATATTTCCCGAAGTGACCGCCGATTTTCAGGACGTGACGGTGCAGGGTCAGGTCGCCTTCCGTGTCGCCGATCCCGCGCGAACAGCGGCGTTGCTCAATTTCACGCTCGCTGCGAATGGCGACTATGTCTCGGAAGATCCGCAAAAGCTCTCCCAGCGTTTG
>JASLHV010000161.1 GCA_030153205.1 Roseiarcus sp.
CTTGCTCGTATAGGCCTCGCCATAGGCCAGCACCCGATCGAACCAGCCTTTGAGCATGGCGGGCGGCAAGTGCCACCACATCGGATATTGCAGCACCATGAGGTCGGCGCGGTCCATCAACGCCAGTTCTTCGATGACAACCTTCGGCAACGAACCTGTCTCAGACGCATGCCGCTGCTCGGCCTGGGCGTCGAAGCGACCGGGGGCAGCGCGCTCGGCGAAATGTTCGGGACGCTCGCAGGGATCGAAAGCCATGGCGTAGAGGTCGGAGACCGAGACGGTCCAACCGTCCTTTTCGAGTGCAGCCGCGCCGGAGCGGACCAGGTGAGCGTTGAAAGACAGGGGTTCGGGGTGCGCAAGAACAAAATGAGCGTGCATTGTCCGGCCATAAAGTTGAGGCGTGAGGTCAAGACGACCTTCTGAGCTCCGTCGCTGCGAAGACTTTTGCCGCCGCCGCCATCTCTCGCCAGCGCCCCGCGCGGCGGGCGGACGCTTCCGCGTCCTCACCCCAGCGGCTGATCTGAAAATCCTCATCGACATGGGCGGCGCGCCAAGCTTCTTCGGCGTTGAGCTGGCGTTTCGCCACTGCCAGCGCCAATAAGGCCGAACCGGTCAGCTTAGTCATGACATGGAGTGCGGCGAGCGCGAACGGATCCGCGACCACCTTCAGCGCCGCCTCTATCGCTTTCAAGGTCGTCACGGGCTGCGCGACATGTACGACGCCCTCGGAGAGTACGAAACGCGCCCCAAACGTCTCACGCGCCCATTCGAGGATCGGATCAAAAGCCTCGGCTTGCGCTTCGACGAGCGCTTTCGGTTCGCCGGCACGATAGCAAAGGAGGTCGGCGCCGGCGTAGGATGCGATTTCGGCGCGGACCTCCGCCATTTTCACCGCGACGCCGTCGATCGCCGAATTGGCGAGGCGGGTCGCGGGCATGGACGCAGGATCGATAGTCTCGCCTTGCGCGTCCCATTCGGCGGCGAGGCGTTCGGCAAGGGCGCGCGTTGAAAGAACAAGTGGGTTCTTGGCGGGGGTACGCGCGCCGCGCCCGTCAAGGACAAGCGCAAAGCCGCCATCACGCTCGGCGACGCCGGCGGCCTTGTAGAAGCGTTTCGGCAGCGACGGGCGCATATTGCTTTGCGCGGCGCGCATTGGATTGGCGGGAGGGGCGGCGTCGTCAGACATGGCGCACGTCCCTTCCTCTCTTGCGGGGCGAAGGGGCGATCCCCCCCTCACTCATCCGGCGCGTCCTCGATCGGATCGTACATCTTCGCGTCGAAACCGAACATGTCGAAGCTTTTCTGCATGTGCGAGGGCAAGGGCGCGGTGACGTCGATCATGCCGCCTTTGGGATGAGGCAGGATCAAGCGCCGCGCCAGGAGATGAAGCTTCGGTTCGAGGCCCGGCGGCAGCGCGCGCAAGGGGTCCTTGCGCGCCGGATCATTCTCGGGCCGACGATTGTATTTCGGGTCGCCGACGATCGGATGGCCGATCGCCTCGCAATGGGCGCGCAACTGATGGGTGCGGCCGGTGATCGGCCGCATCGACAGCCACGCCAGGCGCGGCGTGACTTTGTCGACGGTCGCGTAAAGGGTGACCGAATGTTGCGCGTCGACCTCGCCGTGTTTGGCGATCCGCATGCGCTCGAAATCGGCGCGATCGCCCCTGCGCGGCGCCCTGTTGTCGCCCATCGCCTCGCCCTTGGCGAGAAACAGCGAAATGCGGCCGCGCGTCGGCTTGGGTACGCCCTCGACGAGCGCCCAATAGATTTTCTTTGCGCCGCGCGAGCGGAAAATTTCACCGAGATCAGCCGCCATGCGCCGCGTCTTGGCGATGAGGAGCACGCCGGACGTATCGCGATCGAGGCGATGGACCAGCGCTGGCCGCTCTCCGTTTTTATCGGCGAGCGCGGCGAGCATGCCGTCGATGTGGCGGGTGGTGCCGGAGCCGCCTTGCACCGCGAGGCCATAGGGCTTGTTCAATACGATGACGCCTTTGTCCTCATAGAGGACCATGGCGCGGATGGCCGCAGCGTCATCTTCGCTCGGCCTTCGCGGCGGCGCTGGGGGCGCAAGATCAAGCGGCGGCACACGAACGCTTTGGCCAGCCTCGAGTCGCGTCGATGTCTCGGCGCGTTTGCCCGCGACCCGGACTTCGCCTTTGCGTACGATCTTGTTCAGATGCGAGAGCGGCAATTGCGGAAAGCGCCGTTTGAACCAACGATCGAGGCGCATTCCCGCCTCGTCCTCGCTGACGGCGATGAGCGCGACCTTAGCCTCGTGGCTCAACCGAGGCTCCGCATGATTGTCAGCGCCCCCCAAAGCCCGAGAAAGCCAAAGAGCAGTGAACCGCCGACATAGGCCGCGGCCATTCCGATCTGGTTGCGTTCGATCAGCAAAATCGTCTCGAGCGAGAAGGTCGAAAAAGTCGTGTAGCCGCCCAGAATGCCTGTCGCGACGAAAAGGCGAAGCGGCTGCGACCAATTCGCCTCGGCCTTGAAGGCGAGCCAACCGACGAGCGCGCCCATCAGGATCGAGCCGGTGACGTTGATGACGAGGGTGCCGAAAGGAAAATCCGTCCCCCACCAGCGCGCAGACAGAATATTGACGAAGTGCCGTAAAACACCGCCCGCGCCGGCGCCGAGGAAAACGAGGACTATCGCTTGCATCAAGTCGGTATAGAGCGGAGGAGCGCGCGGAGACAAGACCGCCCCGCGCGCCTTCCCTCTCACATCTTCATGCCATCCATCGAGTCGCCGGCCGGTTTCATCGCCCCAACGCGGTTGACCTTGAACTCAACCGACAGGGCGCCGGCGCGCTGAAAGGTCAAAGTCGCCTTCACCGTCTCGCCCGCGACGAGCTGCCGCTTCAAGCCTTGGAACATCAAATGATAACCGTTTGGCTTTAGAGCGAGATAGCCCTTCGCTGGGATATCTACGCCGTCGGGCGCCTGGCGCATTTTCATGACCCCGTTCGCCGTGCTCATCTCATGGACTTCAATCGCATTGGCGAAGTCCGCCGAGCCGCCCGTCAGCTTGTCGGCCTCCGGGCCGTTGTTGCGAACCAGCAAATAGCCGGCCGCAACATCGGCGCCCTTTGGCGTCGCGCGGGTCCAGGGCTGCTGCACAACGATGTCGCCTGTCTTGAATTGTTGAGCGAAGGCCGGCGTCAGGGTGAGCGAAACCGCCAGCGCGAGGGCCGCGCAATGAAAGTGTCTCATCACTCTTCTCCTTGTTAGGCCAAGCGTATCAGGGCTTCACCGTGAATTGGAAACTTCCCTGCGTCTTGTGGGTGTCGGTGGCGACGGCATGCCAATTGACCGTGTAAACGCCAGGTTTCAGCGGCTGAGAAATCGGCGTGATCAGCGTCGTATTGTCGCTCGGATCGACGCTGGACTTGCCGACCGGCACGGAGCCGCCGGCCTGCGAGGCCAGCGTTAGTCCGGAGAATTTCGGCTCGACGCCTTCGCTGAAATTGATCTTGATCTCGCTCGGCGAAGCATTGACCGTACCTCCGACGGCGGGCGTGGCCTTTTTAAGCATCGCATGCGCAAAGGCATGGGAAGAGACGGCGAGCAGAGCGAGCGATGAGGCAAGTGTGAGAATCTGTCTGGTGAGCATGGTTATCGTCCTCCGAAGATTGGCTTTCCGATGAAAGAGTTGGGGAACATGTCGTCGAGGAAGAAATGAAGCTCCCCGACCACGCCGACATTGCGACCACTGGCTGCATTGACCGGAATGAGGGCTTCGACGGCGATCTGCCAGGAATCGGCCATATAAATCAGGCCGGGTTGAACCGTGCCGGTTGTCCCGTAGCCGCCAGGCGGCGCATTGCGAACCGGGGTTTGAAAGTTCACCTCGGTAATCGGCACGAGATGTTTGAGGAAGTCCGGGCCGCCAACCTCGACGATATTGGCGTTCATGTAAGGCACGCTGTACTGAACTGTGAAGCCCCAGTTGAAGACCGTCGGATTGAGGTCGACGTCAAGGCTTGGATTGCCCAGATCGTCATAAACGATCGAGGAAGTATGCCTCTCGCTCGGAACCGACAGGCTAAATTCTGAGGTAATCGCGAACGGTCTGAGCGCGTTCAGACTTGTTGGAAGATCGCCGAAGCCTTTGCCGATATCTATCGTCGGCGAAAAGGTGTTGAAGGGATCGGCAAAGCCCGATGTTCCTGTGTTGGCCCAAGTGACGTCCAAGCCAATCGATCCCATGAACTCGTGCGGCGCATCGCAAAAGAACATGTATTTTAGCTCGGTATCGAGATTGCCCCAACCGTTACCGCCCGGTTTGAGCCACGTCTTGCCATAGCTTAGCGATACGCCGAAGTTCTCGAGTATGGTCTTGGTATAGCTGAAGGAAGCATCAAATTCCTTCACCCCGTCCGAATTGGTCGGAACATAGGTAAGCGTCGGCAAAGCCAATTCGTCGCTGACGCCAGGGTCGTCGATGGCGAGAGTCGCTGGGAAGACGCGAGAGCCACAAATTGCGTGAGCTTCCGCGAGCGATGGCGTCAAAAAGAGAGCGGCGACGCCAAGCCGCGTCAGAGAAGGCGGAGATAGCATGAGGAGTTCCTGGTTCTGAACGAAAAAGGATCGGCGCGAGGCGCTTTGACGACCTCGCGCGGCTAGGACTTCGGTTCAGGCAGGAATGGGCGGCGCGCGCGGACGGGCGGCCAAGAAGAACGTCGCGACAAGCGGCGGTAGGTTGATGCGCTCCGCAAAGCGATCAGACGAAAGGCGTCCGGGCGCCACAAGGTCAGCCACGCGCTCCGGCTCCGGCGCCACCGCTCCCGAATGGCACGCGGCGCCGCAGAAGGCGCAATCATCGCAACAATGGCGATCGGGCGCGCCAGAATGACCCTCGCTGCGCTCAACACAGAGTGAAACCGGCTGCCCCAAAGCCGCGCTTAACGACGCCGCCGCGAGGTCCGAGGACGAAGCCGCGCTCGGCCCATGGTTCGCAGCAAGACCGATCTGGAGAAACAGAGCGAAGGCCGCGATCCAGGCGAACAATGGCTGACGGAGACGACCGAAAAGCCCGGCTCGCGTGACGCGCCTTATCCTTGCATGTCCGCCGCGGTTCATCGCCCCATGTCCGACGCCTCGGCGAAGCTATAACCCGCCGTTGGACGTCATTGTGCATCTTTAGCTGACGCAAACAAGCCGCCCCGGCGAAGTTGCGGGCGCGTCTAACTCGGCGCAAGCTGCCCCGGCGCCACACCGAAAGACTATCCGGAGAGCCTTCGATGCAAACGTCTCGCTTTTTTCTCGACCGCGACGACGGCGCGAAAATTCAAGTCTATCGCTGGGCGCCGGAGGGATCGCCTCGCGCCGCGGTTCAGATCGCCCATGGTCTCTGCGAGCATGCAGGTAGGTACGAGCGTCTTGCCGGCGCATTGACCGAGGCCGGCTATCTTGTCACCGCAAGCGACCATCGCGGCCATGGACCAAGCGCAGCTACAAGCGATCTCGGGTTTTTCGCGGAGGCCGACGGTTGGCGCAAATGCCTCGACGATCTTTGGGCCGTGAATCGGCGGCTCGCGGTCGACGCGCCCGACGCGAAGATATTTTTTCTCGGCCATTCAATGGGCTCCTTCATGGGCCAACAATTCATCGCGGAACATGGCGACGCCCTGGCCGGCGCGATCTTTTCGGGCTCGAACGGGGCGCCTGCCGCGATCCTGCCGCTGGGCCGACTTGTGGCGCGTTTCGAGCGCTGGCGGCTTGGACCGCGCGGCCATAGCGCGATCCTGGTCCAGATGATTTTTGGCGAGTACAATAAGCCGTTTCGCCCGGCGCGGACCGATTTCGACTGGTTGTCGCGCGATCCTGCTGAGGTC